>JAAYGM010000228.1 GCA_012727735.1 Bacteroidales bacterium
CGACATGATCTCCCCTTTCTGATGGTGCAGCTACCCAATTTCATGCTGGACCCGCCCTACCCTGCCGAAAGCAACTGGGCTGAGATGAGAGAGGTGCAGCTACAGCTATCAAAAACGATCCCCCACACAGGATTGGCCGTAACGATAGATGTAGGTGAATGGAACGATATCCATCCTCTAAATAAGAAAGTGGTGGGTGAAAGGCTTGCCCTGCAGGCAGTGCGTGTTGCTTACGGAGAGAAAGATGTGATCAGTGACGGTCCCCTCTTTCACTCCTTGTCATCCGAGGGTAACAAGCTGATTATCTCGTTTAAGGAGGGAACCAATAACCTTCTTCCGGTCGGTAAGCTCAGGGGATTCTCTCTGCAGGGCGCTGATGGTAGGGTTGAATGGGCCGAAGCCCTTATCGAAGGGAACAGGGTGATTGTCTGGAACGATAAGATCTCCGAGCCGGTCAAAGTGAGATACGCATGGGGCAACAATCCCGAAGGAGCGAACCTGAGAAACAGGGAAGGGTTGCCTGCATCACCTTTTCAGGCATCCCTGACGAATCAGTAGTAAATCAAATTAGCAACAAGCAAAGTATCGTTAACTGAAAAATAAATCATTAACCAAATAGCAAATATAAAAAAAATGGAATTACAGTCACAGACCAAGGGTGAAACGAAAGGCTTTTACAAGCTTTCTATGACGCAACGGCTCGGCTTCGGTTCAGGAGATCTGGCACAGAACCTGATCTACCAGACCATCTCGATGTACCTGCTTATCTTCTATACCAACGTGTTTGGAATACCTGCAGCTACTGCAGCGGTGATGTTTCTCATTGTCCGCCTTATCGATGTGGTGTGGGATCCTATTGTAGGAGCCTTCGTAGACAAGCACAACCCGAAGATGGGGAAATACCGCTCCTACCTTATCCTGGGAGGGATACCGCTCACCGGTTTTGCCATCCTCTGTTTCTGGAACGGGTTCTCAGGTTCATTGCTCTATGCCTATATCACCTATGTGGGCATGTCAATGTTATATACCCTTGTGAATGTGCCTTATGGCGCATTGAATGCCTCCCTCACACGTGATACAGATGAGATCACCAAGCTGACGGCGGCACGTATGTTTATGGCGAATCTGGGGGGACTGGCTGTTGCCTATGGGATACCCATCATCGTGAAGACACTCTCTCCTGACGGGAAAATCAACTCACCAGAGTCAGGCAATGCCTGGTTTATCACCATGACCATCTACGCCCTGGCCGGGCTGGCACTGTTGATCTTCTGCTACACCCAGACAAAGGAAAGGGTGGTGATGGATGACAAAGATATGGCACTGGTAAAGGTGTCGGACCTCTGGACAGAGTTCAAACGCAACCGCCCACTGAGGGTGCTTGCGTTCTTCTTTATCACTGCCTTTGCCATGATGGCCATCGGTAACTCGGCAGGCTCCTATTATATGATCTACAACGTGCATGCACCCGACATGTTGCCCTACTTCATGGCCCTCGGTTCAATACCGGCATTTATCTTTATGCCTCTGGTGCCGGCCATCAAAAGAGCGATTGGGAAGAAACAGATGTTTTACGTTTTTCTCTCAATAGCCATTATAGGGATGGCGATACTCTATGTGGTGTCAGTGGTTCCCGCATTGAAAACACAGGTGTGGCTGGTGCTGACTGCTCAGTTTATCAAATCAACGGGTGTGATCGTTGCCACCGGATATATGTGGGCGCTGGTGCCGGAGGTGATCTCTTATGGTGAGCATACCACCGGCAAACGAATCTCGGGTATTGTCAATGCGCTCACAGGGATCTTTTTTAAGGCAGGGATGGCACTGGGTGGTGTTGTACCCGGTTTTGTGCTGGCATTCGTGGGATTCGACGAGAAAAATGCGGTCACTCAGTCACCCCTGACAGAACAGGGTATTCTGTGGCTCGTGGCAGTCATCCCCGCAATCCTGTTGATTGTGGCAATGTTCATCATATCCAAGTATGAACTGGAAGATGATGTGATCGACAAGATTAACATCGAGATTGAAGCAAGACAGTAAGAAGAATAATCAAAGTTATTACAAAAAATACCAGTATTATGAAGACAAACAGATGGAAAAGTAAAATGTGGTTCATCGCAATGCTGCTGACTGTAGCACTGACGAGTTGCAACAGCACTGTAACAGAACAGACACCCACGCTGAAGGATGCCTACCAGGGTATGTTCGTAATAGGAACAGCACTGAACAAGGGACATAATTACGGCACTGACACCCTCGGAATCAACCTTATCAAGCAGCATTTCAATTCAATCGTTGCGGAGAACTGTATGAAAAGCATGCATATCCAACCTACCGAAGGGGTATTCTTCTTTGATGAAGCCGACAAGTTCGTTGAATTCGGAGAGGCAAACAATATGAATATCATCGGCCACACACTGATCTGGCATTCACAGGCACCCGACTGGTTCTTCGTTGATGAAGATGGTGCAGATGTTACCCGTGAAGTGATGATCGAGAGAATGAGAAACCATATCCATTCCGTGGTGGGTCGCTACAAGGGACGTGTAGACGGATGGGATGTGGTGAACGAAGCATTCATGGACGACGGTTCATGGCGTAACACTAAGTTTTACGAGATCATTGGAGATGAGTATATCAAGCTGGCGTTTCAGTTCGCAAACGAAGCTGATCCGGATGCTGAGCTCTACTAC
>JAAYGM010000229.1 GCA_012727735.1 Bacteroidales bacterium
GGATAATAGATGCGTGAGGGTACACCTCCATCGCCAAAGAGCGGATTGAAGCGGTAGGTGACCGCGGCACCGTTGATCACGCCGGTGAAGATCACATCCTCCTCCTCAATGAGGAAATCGGGAAAGCCGGTACGGCGATAGTCGCTCCACCCTTCGAGGAACTGCGTGAAGAGGGCGATGTATTTCTGGTTCAGTACGCTCTGCTCACTGGCAGGGGGAAGCGCTGAAAGATAAGCCTCTGCCTCTGCCGCCGCTACACCCCATCGCTGCAGCGACGCCCTGACACCCTTCTCGTAATCCTCCTGACGCCACTGGTTGTACTCCGAGAGTAGGAAGGCCACCTCGGCATACTCCATCAACACTTCACCGTAGCTGGCAGCGCTGTAGATCGTGCCGGGCAGACTCACGCTGGTAGCGGGGAAGTTGCCCGACTCGGCTTCCGTCAACCCATAGGGAAGGCCTACAAACAGACCGTTAGCGTTGGGGGCAGCATACTTGCCCAGGCGCGGGTCGGCCACCGGCAGCTGCGGGTTCTCCCCTTTCAGCAGATCGATGAAGGGCTTCGACAGTGCGAAATCACGACGGTTGGCGGTCACGGTAGCACGGTAGTAGGGTGCTTCATTGGGTGAGGCCGTGGCATAACTGTAGATGGCATTGTCGGCATTGCCGGTGAAGAGACCCTTCGTCAGGGCATCCTCCACATGCGACTGGTAGAGGGCGGGGTTCTTCTCCTTCAGCCGTGTGGCAAAACGCAGTCGCAGTGATTGGGCAAAGCGGGCCCATTTACGGTTGTCTCCCCCATAAATGATGTCGGAAGCACCAAACGTCTTCTCCGAGGGATAGCGCAGCAGTGTGTCGCCCGCCTGCTTTAGCTCATTCAACAGGTCGCCATAGATCTTACCCTGCGATGCATAGCGGGGTGTGATATTTTCCGGGTCATGCTGCAGCGCCTCAAAATCGGCATCATCACTGCCATACGAATGGTAGGGCACATCGCCAAAGAGGTCGGTGAGCGCACTGAAAGCATAGCTTTTCAGGATGCGGCTGATGGCGATCTGGGTGGCATTGCGGCCGGCACCACTGGCCGTGACAAGCTCTCTCGTGGTGGGGTCGCTGTTGAGCTGGATGATCTCCTGGAGATTATTGACCGCCTCATAGAGTCCGTCCCACACGCCGGCAGAATAGCTGAAGGGGATGTCGTAACGCGACTGGCTGGTGTAGGTTACCTGGCTCAGCTGCTGGATGAAGAGCGCCGAGCTGCGGAGTGAGGCGGACTCACCCCTCACATTGTCGAGCAGCTGCTTCTCGGCAGTGACGATCAACGCGGTGGTGGGCACCGACGAGGGACGGTTGGGATCCACATTGAGTGTTTCGTCGATGCAGGAGTGCAGCACCAGCAGTGGAAAGAACAACAAGGGCAGGATAAATCTTCTATTTGTTTTCATATGATTCCTATTTTTATTTTCAATGGTCTCTTATGGAACGCGCATAAGTCATGATCTGTTGTGATAATGAGTATCATGTCCATTGCATCATTTTTGTTGTTGTGGGTGAAACAGTGGTCTTGTAATAGGTGGTAAGGGTTGATCTGACTGGATGATCATCAAAAGCTGAAGCTTACATTGACGCCATAGCTGACCGGCGTAGGCATGTTACCTCCCTCGATGCCCTGCACGTTGCCGCCACTGTTGGTCAGCTCGGGGTCGATGGTCTTGCTCTCCCTGTAGAGGTAGAAGAGGTTGCGGGCGTAAACCGATGTGGTGATGCCTTTGACCGGACTCTGGTCGCCCAGCTGAAAGTCGTAGCCCAGCGACAGCTCGCGTAGCTTGATGAAGGTGGCGTCGAAGATAGAGAATGCCGTCGGACCGTTCCTGTGGTTCCTCGACCATGCCTGTGCCGTCACGTTCTTCGTGTTGGGGGCGGTGTTGCTGACACTGTAGGTGCCGTCGGGGTGGAACGTCACATCGCCCGTCACGCCATCGGCCACGACACCTGTCTCACGGATGCCATGGGCAGCTGTCTCAGGCAGTATTCCCGAGTACATGGCCACACTGTAGGTCTGTGAGTAGAAGTGTCCACCCACGCGTGAGTCGATCAGGAAGTTGAAGCGTAGCTGCTTGTACCTTAAGCCGTTCTGAAAGCTCCAGAGGAAATCAGGCAGCACGCTACCGAGGGGTACCAGCTGCTGTGTGCGCAGGTAGAGACCGTCGGCACCGATCACCCGCTGTCCATCGGGAGCATAGACAAAGTCGTACCCCTTGAGCTGACCGTAGCTCTCGCCCTCCTCTGCCGTGAGCGTCACCAGCGATGTGCTCAGGTTGAGACTGCTCACCGCTTCGGAGAGCTGGATGATCCTGTTGATGTTCCTGGAGAAGTTGACCGAGCTATGCCAGTCCCAGTCGCGACTTTTCACCGGATGAATGCCCAGGATCACTTCCACGCCCCTGTTGTTGATCTCACCGGCGTTGATGAGCTTCGATGAGTAGCCAAAAGCGTCGGAGGTGGGCAGTGAGATGATCTGGTTCCTACTGGTGTTGTTGTACCAGGTCACATCGAGGTCGATGAGATCACGGAAGAGCTGCAGCTGCAGTCCCGCTTCGAGCGACGAGGTGATTTCCGGCTTCAGGCTCCTGTTGTTCAGCTGGTTGGGTAGCTTGTAGGCACTGTTCCCGTTGATGGCGTTGACAGCCTCATACACCTTGTAGAGCTGGTAGGGGTCGGTATCGTTGCCTACCTGCGCCCAGCCCAGTCGTAGTTTCGCGAACGACAGCCAGTCACGGTTGTGCAATGCGGGCAGCTCACTCAGGATAAGTGACGAGGTGACCGACGGGTAGAAGTAGGAGTTGTGCTCCACGGGCAGGGTCGATGACCAGTCGTTGCGGAAGGTACCGTCGAGATAGACGGTGCTGCGCCAACCGTAGGAGATGCTTCCGTAGAGTGACGAGAGTGCTCTCTTGTAGATGCCCGTGCCGGGATTGATCACCGTGGAGGTGGCATTACTGAGGCTGTAGTAACCGGGGATGATCAGTCCCCCCGAGGTAGAGATGTCGCTGATGCGGCGGTTTTGCCGCAGCAGGTTCGTTCCTGCATTGCCCACCAGCGAGTGGTCGTTCCAGGCATGGCGGGCACTGGCCAGCAACTCGTAGTTGAACTCGCCAAAATTCTGGCTGTACTCCTGGTAGGAGGACTGTGAACGGGAGTTGACGGCGATACGGTCCTGGTAATTGTAGCCATATACATCGGCGTTGATGCGTCCGGTGAGGGTGAGCCATGATGTGGGGGTGGCAGTGATGCCGAAGTTCCCGTAGAGGCGGTCGCGCTCCTCCTCCAGATAGCTTTCGTAGGCCGACCAGTAGGGGTTGTCGATGTATTTTGTCTTTTCGTCGGCCACGTTGTTTTGATGGCCGGTACGGTTCCATGCCCGCGGCGTGCCGTCGGGGCGCTTGTATACTGCCAGCTTCTTGTAATCTACCTGCACCTGTCCCCACTGGTAAGCCTCGAGGATGATGTTACGGTTCGATGCGCCCGTCCAGGGGCGACCGGTGGTGCTTGTCCTCAGGTAGTTGGCACTGGCAAAGAAGGAGAGCAGCTTGCCGGTCACGTTTCCCGAGATGCTGAGCGTGTTCTTGCCCAGTGATGAGTGGGGGATGGTGCCTGTCACGTTCTTGTTGGTGAAGGAGACCCTGAATGCCGCGTTGCCATCCGACTTCGACAGGGATATATTGTTGGTGTTGGCAACGCCGGTACGGAAAAAATAGCGGACATCATTCTCGGGATAGACCCATGGTTGTGGATTGAGATAATCAGCCGCATATTCGGGGTCGAGATTGTACCAGTGCAGCACGTGAGTGCCGTCGAGCTTCGGCCCCCAGCTCTCATCGCCTGCATAATCCACGATGTTGTAGGTTTTCCCGTCGATGGCGGCCGTGACAAAGGTGGTATTGTAACCCCCGCCGTAA
>JAAYGM010000230.1 GCA_012727735.1 Bacteroidales bacterium
AAAGGGAAAACCAACCATGCGAAGACACCCTGCATCAGCCAGAAGTTTTCCCACGACCAATCTTTGATCTTGTTGATGGGTACGTATGAGCTCGATTGGCCCATACTACCCACTGCAATGATCAGCAAACCGAAGATGATATTCATCGTTTATACTCTTTTTGAGGTTATTTGATCTTCGTACGCCTCGATTTCCCTGATGTACTCATCGCCGACAGGGACGCCCTGCTGATCACAGTAATAGCTGTATAGCGCGTTCCAGGGCAATGCTTTCAGCTCTTCCAGCCAGGCCAGACGCTGAAAGTTCTTGTCCTGTTTTTCGTACGCTCTCAGCTTGTCGGTCGGTTCCAGTAGTGCCTGCAGCATTGCCTTCTGCGCAGACCGGATTCCCACGACGTAGGCACCGATCCGGTTGATGGATGCATCGAAATAATCCAGTCCCATGTGCACCCGGTCCTTTTGTCCGGAGCGGACAATCTCCTGAGCGATAGCCAGCAGTTCATCCGTAAGTATCACTACGTGATCGCTGTCCCATCGTTCAGGGCGACTTACATGCAGGGTTATCTCCGGCACAAACAACAACATGGAAGATAATTTGTCGGAAATGGTTTCGGTGGGGTGAAAGTGACCTGCATCCAATGTCAGCAGCATATTGTTCTTTACTGCATATCCCATATAAAATTCATGGGAACCCACCACATAGCTTTCGCTGCCAATACCGAAAAGTTTACACTCCACACAATCCTTTAAATAGTCCGTGCTTATCTTTTCAGCCAGTACTTCATCGAGTGACTCCTGCAACAGTTTTCTGTGTTCGTAGCGGGACACGGTCTTGTCTTTTTCACCATCAGGGATCCAGATGTTATGGATACATGCATCGCCCTGTTGACGACCTATCTCAGCCGCAATCCTTCTACACTTGCGGAGATGATCTTTCCAGAATGTGCGAATTTCAGGGTTGAAATCGGAGAGGGTATACCCGCTGTTGGTTTTCTCATGGGAGAAAAAGGTGGAATTGAAATCCAGCTTCACATCATTTGCTTTGGCCCAATCAATCCAACTCTGAAAATGCTTGGGTTCCACCTTGTCCCGATCCACAAATTCACCGCCAAAATCGCCATAAGTCGCATGCAGGCTGATACGGTGTCTGCCCGGAACCAATGATATCACTTTCTCGAGGTCTTTTTTAAGTTCATCAATGGTGCGGGCTTTGCCGGGGTAATTGCCTGTGGTCTGAATGCCTCCTGTGAGCTCACCGTCAGGATTTTCAAATCCTGATACGTCATCAGCCTGCCAGCAGTGAATAGAGATGGAGAGGTTGTTCAACTGTTCAATTGCTTTGTCGGCATCTACTCCAATAGTTGCATAAAGTGCTTTGGCATCTTCATATGCTTTTTGAATCTGTTCTTCCTTCATAATTTTGATCGGTTATTTGTGATCTGTTTATTAATAATCTTTATATACTTCAAGATATTGTTGGTAATGATAATCCCATAGATTGTTGTAGGAGGGTTCAAATGATTCTAGCGCGGTTGAATTTCGAACGATATGGCGCATTTCCTTCTTGTCCTTTACCAATCCTGCTGCTTTTGCCTGCAAAAGAATGTTTCCCATTGCCGTTGCTTCTGAAGGACCTGCAATCACCGGCAGGCCAATGGCGTTTGCGGTAAACGAATTCAACATGTTGTTCTTGGATCCTCCACCAATAATATGGAGTGTTTCGATTGGAGAAGCAGCCAATTTTTGCAATTTTTCCAACGTCTGTTTATAGCGGAATGCCAGACTCTCATAGATACACCGGGCAATCTCACCCATCTGTTGTGGTATATATTGATTTGTTTTCCCACAGTAATTC
>JAAYGM010000231.1 GCA_012727735.1 Bacteroidales bacterium
AAATATATAATGAGAACCCCAATGAGCGTGAGATCGACAGAGTGGTCTCTGTTCTCCGCGATGGAGGTATCGTGATTTATCCCACCGATACCCTGTATGGTATTGGCTGCGATGCACTCAACGTACGTGCGGTGGAGAAGATCTGCGAGATGAAAGGGATCAACCCTCAGAAAAGCAACCTCTCCATCATCTGCAACGACCTGAGCATCATCAGCGAATATGCCAAGGTGAGCACCCCGGTCTTCAAGCTGATGAAGCGCAACCTGCCGGGCCCCTTTACCTTCATCCTGCCCACCACCTCCTCTCTGCCGAAGATCTATAAGAAGAAGAAGACAGTGGGAATACGTGTACCGGACAACAACATCATCCGTGATATCGTTGCCCAGCTGGGCAACCCGGTGCTGAGCACATCGGTGGTAGATGAACTGGAAGAATCGGAGTACAGCACCAACCCGGAGCTGATCCACGAGAAGTGGGAGAGCTTCGCCGACCTGGTGATCGACGGAGGCACAGGCGGCATCGAACCATCCACCGTGGTGGATTGTTCTGACAGTGAGCCGGTGATTATCCGGCAAGGCAAAGGAGTGTTAAATCTATGAAATAAATTCTTTCCTCCTAGTTTCAATATTATATTTGCTTTCACAATGTTCATTCATCTTCCACTTTGATTTATATGAAACATACCAGCTATATCGTTCTCGGCATTCTTCTACTGTTATTCCAATCTTGCATTGATGATGGGCCGGGTAATTTCAATGAAAAATTGATCAATGCTTCATTTAATCCGAATGACAAAGTGTTCCTTGTCACTTATGAAAACGGTGAATCAGAAACCCTGGACGCTCAGCTTAACAGCACCGTCAGTCCCACAACTGCTGAAGTCACACTTAAGAATGGCACACAAATCTATGTAAAGGATGCAAGTGAAGCTGGAGAGATCATTTTTGAAGGGAAAGGCAGCTATACCTCAATCACATATGATAATTCCAGCGGTTCATTCTCAATTTTCTATGACTCTAGTTTTAGCGAGACCCTCAAAGCAAAAAAAGTAACCGATCTGGATACAATAACCGCCATACGACTCATGTCTGATAATAGTATTATACTTTGTCGTATCTCAAATCCAACGGAAGAGGTGAAACGAATCACAAACAAGGGGAGTATCACCTCCGCCTCATTTAATATTGAAGACGAAAACAGTTTTTTCACTCTCAGATATGGATCAGGTTACAAAGAGAGTGTCCCGGCCAATGTTGATCACTCTACGAATCCACCCTCAGCTGATGTCACTTTAAGAAACGGGTTCCAGCTATATGCTGAGGACGCAACCAGGAGTGGTGAAGCAACCGTTCATACTGATCGACCAATTAATTCTGTAAACAAATGGATCTTTGACAACATGTATGTCTATTATCTTTGGAACCACAAACTAGCTGAAAACCCTAATTACTCGTTGTCACCCGATGACTTTTTCTATTCCATTCTGAATACCTATAATGCTGCTTCAAATCCGGAAGGAGATCGCTTTTCATGGATACAGGATAACTATATTGAACTCCAAGAGAATTTAAGTGGTGTCGTTTCGGATGAAATTGGATTTGAATATATATTTGTGCGACGGGATGAAAGCGGAACTCAATATTACGCATTGGTGCTTTACCATAGATCGGGAACAGATGCAGAAGCTAAGGGTATCAAGAGAGGCAGATGGATCACAAAAATTGATGGGCAGAATATCACCCCGAACAATTATCGCGAATTGTTTGGAGGCTCCGGAAGCAAAACCTTAAGCTTGGCAGACTGGAATCTCAATAGCGGTACCGGTGAATATTATTTGAAAGAAGCCGGAGATGTGACCATTCAAATGCACGCAAAATATGCGGAGAATCCGGTCTATTTTGATAAGGTGATCACCAAAGGCGACAAAAGAATTGGATATTTAGTCTATCATTTCTTTGCACGTGACAAAGGGGATGACTCGAACAGTTATGATAAACTGTTGATGCAGAAGTTGACCACAATGAAATCGCAGGGAATCAATGAAATGGTACTCGATCTTCGTTACAATGGAGGAGGAGCCGTATCATCTGCAATAGCGCTTGCCAGTGCATTGGTTAAAGATCGTTCCACAAAAAACATACTGGTCACATCTCAATACAATTCAATCATCCACGCAGAAATGAATAAAGAATATGGATCAGACTACAATAAAAATTTCTTTATTGACCGTGTACAAGGAACAACCATCTCCATACCGGCACTGAATCTGCCTCGACTCTATGTGCTGACCAGTAACTGGACTGCATCAGCCAGTGAATTTGTCATCAATGGACTGAAACCCTATATGGATGTAATCATCATTGGAGAAACAACATATGGTAAAAATGTGGGTTCAATCACTCTTTTTGAAGAGGATGAGCCAAATAATAAATGGGGATTACAACCTATTGTGGTGAAATATTTTAACAGCAAAGGGGAATCCGACTTCACCGCTGGTTTCACCCCCGATCATGAGGTGGATGAGTTTGCAGATCTCTACCTCTTCCCCTTCGGTGACAGCAACGACCCGATGCTGGGTAAGGCGCTCTCACTGATCACCGGCACCACGCGCAGCAGTAGGGCAAAAGCAATGCATACACCT
>JAAYGM010000232.1 GCA_012727735.1 Bacteroidales bacterium
AGGCGAGGAGTAGAATGCAGGATGTAATCCTCCGTCCGTTCTCCCGACGAGCCGAAGGCGATGTCGGGAGAACGTGTCATTTACGCAACTAATTCCAACATTCGTAAATGCACACCTTAGAACATTCGTAAATGCTTTTCTTGTTATACCTGATTTGGACTTTTATGCTATTGAATATCTGAATATTGTGCTATTATCATGTGCGGTATGAAAAAATATTTTACGCATGTTAATTGGTTTCATGTGTTGGGTGTAGCATCAGATTGAAAAGATGTGATTCAACATCCTGTCACGCATTATTCCTGTTCATTGATCGAATAGAAATACAGAGTACAAGTTTAGTTAATTTTTTAATAACTTTCTCATTTTGATCTGTTTTTTTGTTATTAACTGTAAAATAAGTGAAATAATATCCGGGAAATTAAATGAATAAGATCTATTTCGTAATGATGAAGGATAGAAAACAACACAAATTTTGTACTTTTGGAAAACAAAAATTAAGTAATCATGATTCAGATCGTTCCGGCAACAACCAGTCATATCAAATCGATACAGGAGGTCTCCGCACTTGCCTGGCCAGAAGCATTCAAAGATATCCTTTCCGCCTCACAGATAGCCTATATGATGGAGTGGATGTACAGCGAGGCAAGCCTGCGCGAACAGATGGAGGAGAAAAATAATCACTATTTCCTCGTAACATCGGACGATCAGAACGTGGGATATATGTCCATCGAGCACAATTGTGAAAACAAGGAGAAGACGAAGATCCACAAGCTATACATTCTCCCCGATCAGCAGAAAAAGGGGATCGGAAGGATGCTGATAGATTTTGCACTGGAGAGGGCACGTGAGGCGGGCGACGGTGCCATCTACCTGAATGTAAATAAGTACAATGAGAACGCGATCAGTTTTTATCATCGTATCGGCTTCTTTCTGTCGAAGGAGGAGGTGAACGATATCGGTAACGGGTATGTAATGGATGATTTTGTATTTGAGAAAACAATATGATAATCATATGGGTTACATAAAAAAAAGAATCCTTTCCTTTAGACATGCATTCCGGGGTGTTGCGACACTCTTCCGGGAGACACCCAACATCAGGCTGCAGCTGGCCGCTGCCATCGCGGCGGTGATCATGGGGTTTTTATTGCATATCTCCCACGAGGAATGGTTGGCTATCATCATCGCGACAGGTGGTGTCTTTGCCATGGAGGCAATGAACAGCGCACTGGAGCATCTGTCCGATTTCACCTGCAAGCAAGAGATTCACCCTGCCATCAAAAAAGTGAAAGATATCTCCGCCGCAGCAGTGTTGCTGGCAGCAGTGGCTGCACTGGCGGTGGGGCTCGTCATCTTTCTGCCGAAAATTATTTCCCTCTTTTCATGATCGACCTGCAACCCTATATTACCGAAACGGAGGAGCTCTCCGCAGCACCTGATCATCCCAAAAAGAAACTGCACGAGTTGAAGCGCATACTGGAGCGGCTCAGCAGGGAGCTGACGAGCGATGAACCGATTCAGTTTTCCAACCTCTTCTCCCGCCTGGTTTTTGTCGCCCAAAAACATCAACTCCCCAAACAGCTGGAGTGGCAGCTGCAACATTTCCGTGTGAAGGAAAAGGAGCTGCGCAGTGAACAGGAGCCGGAGGCTGCCGCACAGCTTTACCGCTCTGCCATGAAAGCGATGAGGGAGCTGCTAAGGTTCCTAGAGGAGGGCACTACCGGTGAGGAACAGCCTACCGGCGCAGAGGAGCAAGTTGCAGGAATCTCCTCCCACACCCTTCGGGTACACCTGCTGAAGATCGACAAAGACAAGAGAGAGCTGCGCTGTGTGGCTGAGAGCACCCCCGGCACGGAGCTGATGGTCCGCTTCGACCTGCCGAAACCCGGCGACAACCTGACCGCCACGGAGGTGCCATTCCGGGAGGGGGCACAACTGAACCTGATCGACTGCGAGATCGACAAAGAGGGATATTTCATCCCCCGGCTGATCGTGCTCGAGCCGGACTACCTGATCGACGCATCCGCCATCGCGGAGTGCTTTCAGGATTACGCCATCACCCCTCTTCACTACTTCCGCAACAAGTTCGAAGCGAGGGAGAACCGCTCCTACCTGCTGCTGGGTAACCTGGCCAACTTCTTCCTCGATGAGCTGGTGTTCGCGGAAAAACCGGATGAGGTTTCATTCGGTGATGTCTTTCTGCGTTCATTCAGACAGTCACCCTTCGAGTACACCAGCTGCGAGGATATACGCAGCGACGATGATTTCCCCAAACGGGCAATCAATGTGCATCAATGCACGCTGGAGCCCTCCTTCTTCAGCGAGCGGTTCGGGTTTCAGGGACGGCTCGACCTGCTGCACCTGCCTGCCGGGGGGGCGGAGGCG
>JAAYGM010000233.1 GCA_012727735.1 Bacteroidales bacterium
CCCTCTTCCGACAGGCGCTGAATGGCATCGAAATAGTCCAGCTCGAGCGTGATGCCGAAATCACGGGCATTGACGTTCTCGCGGATGATGATCGCCAGTTTGTTGTTGCCGACGATCACCTTTGTGACATCCATTGCGTATTTACGGGCATAAATGGCCGAAAGAATGTTCCCGATGTTCAGATTCAGCTCGAACCAACGGGATATGAGGCTGTTTTCTGCCTCCAGACCGTAATCCATGTAAAAAGAGGAGATCATGTCCTCCAGTGTGCTGCTTTCATTCTGTACCTCATCGTCCAGCCACCTTTTGATAGTGGCTTCGTAATAGGAGGGAATCTGTTTGTTCCCGATGGTGTCGCCCTCTTTTACCTCCTCGATGGCATCCTGCATCTCTTCAATAGAGAGGTTTCCCATGTTGTTCAATGCCACGCCGTTATTTTTCAGTATGTTGAGGAGGTTGGCATTGTCAAATTGGAGGAAATAGTTGCTGAGAAGCCTCTTGTCTTCCGGTTTCAGCTCCTCGTCGAGCATCACCTTGAACTTTTCGACAGTGAGGGGGAGCTTCATGCTGTCGAAAGTGAAGTCGGGCAGTCCGGATACAAAATAGTAATATTGATTTTTGAAAAGCATAGGCTTGGTCTGGCTGAAATAAGAGATTACTCAATCTCCCCGGTTAAAAGAGAAGGTTCTGTATCTGGGGACGTAAAAACTCCTTGAAGTAAGCGATGAACTCATCCTCACCGAATCGGACTTTATAGGAGCCATCTTCGGGTGAAAGGGTAAACCCGGTTTTGATGCCGTTCACAGATTCTATTTTCAATCCATTGTCAAGTAGTTCCTTGATGTTGGAAGCGATGTAAGACTCCAGCTCTTTGGGGTTCTGAACGCCTATGGATAGTGTTTCGTTCTTCGACCAGTCGCGCACCAGCTCAATGATAAGTTGCTGCATAAACGATTTCTCTTCCATCGCCGCCTTGACGTTCAACGTGGCCAGCTTGTCGGTCACCAGGTTGATGATTTCGGTTTTCAGTGCTTCGGCAGATTGTGCCGCATAGAGCTTCAGTTCTGCTTCGGTATGACGTTTTAATTCTGCCTGTTGCTTTTGTGCAGAAGTGATGATTTCACTGGCTCTGTCCTCCGCTTCATTCACTATTTGTTGCGCTTTGGCATTGGCTTCTGTAATAACTCTTTCGGCTTCCTCCCTGCCTTTTTCAACTCCCTCGGAGTAAAGCTTTGAGGTGAGTTCCTGAATTTTGTCCATGTGGTATATCCTAAATGATGTTATTGAGTTTTGATCTGTACTTTTGTGACCGGTTTTTTAAAATTATTCAGTAATGCATACCGATACACTATATTTCTTGTTAAGGAGATGAGACAAAGTTACAAAAAAATGAATTATTCTTCTCTTATCCATTTGGAAAAAATGCATCATTTCCTCTTCACAGGATACAATTCTATATTTTTAAGTGAAATAAACCTTTAATTTCGGCATATCTCCTCTTTTTGGATTATTTTTGCGCGAATGGACAGGAAAATCTTCAGATTAGCGTTACCCAACATCATCACCAACATCACCGTCCCATTACTGGGTATGATTGATATGGCTGTTGCCGGCCGTCTGGGATCAGTTGTCTTTATCGGTGCGATTGCTCTGGGAGCGAATATCTTCAACATGATCTACTGGAACTTCGGCTTTCTCCGCATGAGCACGAGTGGTTTTGCTGCCCAGGCCTACGGAGCCAGGGATATGACGGAAGCGATGAACGTGTTCATTCGTTCACTTGTGATAGGGTTGGGAATAGGTGTACTGATTGTGCTGCTGCAATATCCCATCGGTAAGTTTGCATTTTCGCTCATCCGGTCAGGTCCCGAATCGGTCCATCACGTGGAGAGTTATTTCCGTATTGTGATATGGGGTGCACCGGCAGTACTTGGGATGTATGCTTTCAAAGGGTGGTTCATCGGGATGCAGAATGCCCGGATCCCCATGTTCATCGCCATCCTGAACAACGTGCTGAATATTATCCTGAGCGTCCTGTTCGTCTTTGGTTTCGGAATGAAAATAGAGGGTATCGCACTGGGGACGGTGCTCTCCCAGATTATATCGATCATGGTTGCTGCCGCCTTCTGGTGGAGATATTACCGTCGTCTGCGTAAATATATCCGAAAGGAGACCATATGGGATAGGCGATCGATAAGATCATTCTTCAGAGTGAATGCCGATGTCTTTGTACGTACGTTCCTGCTGACGCTGGTAACCACTTTCTTCACCTTTGCCTCATCTGGTATGGGAGAGATCACGCTTGCCGTGAATGCTTTGCTGATGCAGTTCTTCATGCTCTTCTCCTATTTTATGGATGGGTTTGCCTATGCGGGAGAAGCGCTGACGGGCAGATATGTCGGTGCGCGTAACAGGAAAGCGTTGAAGCTGATGGTAAAGCGAATCTTCTTCTGGGGCTGGATGGTGAGTATCGCTGCAGTGGTGATCTACGCCATTTTCCCCAATCAGCTGTTGCATATTCTGACGAATGACGTGCAGATCATTGAAAGTACCAGGGACTTCATGTACTGGACAGTGCTGATTCCCCTCACCGGCTTTGCGGCCTTCCTGTGGGATGGTATTTTTATTGGCGCCACAGCATCCAGGCAGATGCGCAACGCCATGATCCTTTCATCGCTGCTATTCTTTGTCTCTTATTTCATCATGACGCCTCTATGGGGTAACAACGGTCTCTGGCTCTCTTTCATCCTCTATTTGCTGGGGAGAGGTGTCATTCAAACTATATGGTCGAAGAAAGCGTTGAATGTGTAAGCTTTCATCTATCAGTTATCAGCTTTTTTGGTGTAAGCTTTATGGGGGCAGCGGTCTGGGGTTAGATATAAGGAATTAGTTGTCAGTTGTTAGCAATCAGTGGTGATTGATCAACCATATGAATGCATATTGCCGAAACAATAAACGATAAAGATATAAGAATGAAACAATTTGATACAATCACGGAGCTTGTTGGATTCCTGAACCGGTCATATGTTGAGGAGATCGCTGTGCAATCGCTTGATCTTGATGAGATTGAGGAGCAGATGCTCACTGTCAGTTTCTCGAAATCTCTTTTTTTGGGATGCAGCATGTCAGACAAACTTTTGCATCACCTGCTGCCCGATAATTTTATCTTCCCTGCGCTGGATGTTCCTTTCAACACGTACCCGAGCACTCTCTACAGCAAAGATACCCTCTACAACGGGTTCGATTACCGGGAAAGGGAGACCTATGCAGGCACTACAGATAAGATTGTTTATGATTACTATCAGCAATCGCTGGTGAAGAACTCCATCAAAGATACGCTGGCACAAAGGCTGCATGACCACTCTATCACCGACTCGCTGCACGAGTATATTACGCAATTCGATGAGCTTAAACTGGTGGCCATCATGGGAGGACACAAGATTAAACGAACAGATGCGATGTACCTGCAGGTTGCTCGACTGTCTAAATTGCTGACTGAGCAGGGATACCTGATGCTCTCCGGTGGGGGGCCGGGGGCCATGGAGGCGACACATGCCGGCGCCTGGATGGCGGGCAGGAGCGACGATGAGTTGTTGGATGCTCTCTCCATTATCGGCGCAGCTCCTCTCTATTCAGATGATCAGTGGCTGGCGACGGCCTTCCGTATGATGGAACAGTACCCTGATCCGCCATTTGAGAGTCTGGGTATCCCCACCTGGCACTACGGGCACGAGCTGCCTACGCCGTTCGCAACGCATATTGCCAAGTATTTCGAGAACAGTGTGCGGGAAGAGGGTTTGCTGGCGCTGGCAAAAGGGGGTGTCATCTTCACGCCCGGCAGCGCCGGCACCATGCAGGAGGTGTTTCAGGATCTGGCACAGAACCATTACGAGTCGTACGGTTATGCCAGCCCGATGATCTTTTTGAATACTGTTTTCTGGACGCATGACCGCCCCATATTCCCCATCATACAAAAAATGTCGGATCGGGGAGACCTGATGAATCTCAACTTAGGGCTTTACGACACGAGTGAAGAGGTGATAAACCATTTACATCAGTTTCAGCGGTAATCTGTCGCATACACATCATCCGCAAACAGTTGCCTGATGGAGACAGCTACCCTTTAATTCAGATAAGTTGCTACATTACCGCTGATCTGCAGCAGAGATATTTCATACAGTTTGGTTCGGTATTGTGCTGTCAGGAGTCGTTGCTCGGCTTCCAGCAGGCTGTTTTGTGCTTCCCGCAGCTCCAGACCGGAGAGATCCCCAATCTTGTAGCGCTCCATGGCAATCTCATAATTGAGTTCTGCATTACGGAGACTCTCTATCTCAAGCTGAGTCAGCTCCATGTTGTTCTGGTAGGACATCCACATATTGGCGAAATCACTCTGTAGTGCAAGCCTGCTTCTCTCTATCTCCAGTTCTCTGTTCATGACAGATATACTGGCGTTCTTCTGTTCCCTGCTGCGATTGAACCCGTCAAAGAGCGTGTAGCCGAGCGTAACACCCACATTGGGTCCCCAGTTACGTTGTTTGTCGAGTGTGCCCTTGTTGTAGTCGTAATGGGTGAATCCGTATCCGGTGTTCAGTCGCAGGTAGGGGAAGTTGCGACTCTGCAGGTTCTTCAGCTCCAGCTCGCTCAGGGTTTTGTTCTTCTCTGTCAGCAGGATTACGGTGTTTTGCTGCAGCGCAGCATCGAGCAGCTCCTGTTTCAATAACATCCTGTCAAACACAATGGTGCTATCCTCAGCTGAAAAATGATGATTCACATCACCGCCCATCAACTCATTCAGTTTGATCCTGGAGCTGTTCAGGATCTCATACTGCTGAATGAGCAGTGAGCTGTCGGCATTGAAATAGACGCGTGCCTGTTGCAGATCGAGGCGGGAGAGCGATCCCACCTGATAACGTGCCTCCACGATACGCAGACGCTCTTTCGACAGGGAGACTGCATATTTGAGATTTCCCAGACGGAGTTGTTGTTGTACATAATTGTAATACTCTGCTGTCAGGTTGGCAATAAAATCCTCCACTGCCAGACGGGTGTTCAGCTCGCCAATGGTCTGCATCTCCTGCAGCCGCTTGTAGTTGGTCTGTACGCGGAATCCTTCGAAAATTGTCCAGTTGACGCTGAGACCGGCATCCAGGGTGTGGGTGTTCGCATTACGTGTCTGTTCCATATCACCCCCCTCGGCAGGGAACTGATCGGTATTACTTTTGCGCAGGGTGTAGCCCGAATTCAGGCTTACATCGGGTAGAAAACCGGCGTTGCCCAGTGTGACATTGTTGTCTGAGATCAACGCTTCGTTGCGTGTGATCCGTAAATCGTAATTCTCTTCAAGCCCTCTTCTCAGACATTCCTGTAGATCCATCACCTCTTGTGACGAGACAATGGCAGGAACCATTAAAAAGAGGAGCATCCATATCTTTTTCATCATCTTACCCATTTCGTAGTTTTCTTTCTCTCTTTTTACTCTTCTGTACCTCCCTGTCGGTGGAGAGGTAGATATACATCACCGGGATGACAAACAGGGTGAGGAGTGTGGAGATTAATAGTCCGCCAACGACAGCCGTACCCATCGCGATGCGGCCGTTGGCACCCTCACCGGTAGCAAGCATCAGGGGCAGCAAGCCCAGCATGGTGGAGATGCTGGTCATCAGGATGGGGCGTAACCGTTGTACTGCCGCTTCTATAATCGCCCTGTACTTGTTGAGACCGGCCTGCTGCCGCTGGTTGGCGAACTCCACAATAAGAATACCGTTCTTGGCTACCAGCCCTATAAGCATGATGATGCCAATCTGACTGTAGATATTCATGGTCACGCCGAACATCCACATGAACAGCAGGGCTCCGAAAAGGGCCATCGGAACGGAGAACATAATGACGAAGGGATCTTTGAAACTCTCGAACTGTGCCGCCATCACAAGGAATATCAAAAGGATGGCCAGTCCGAATGCAAACAGCAGGCTTGAGGAGCTCTCACGGAAGTTTCTCGACTCTCCTTCCAGGGCGGTGCGGAAAGAGTCGTCCAGTACCTCGGCGGCAATACGGTCCATCTCATCCAGACCATCACCCAGCGAGTAGCCGGGTGCCAGTGCCGCCGTTACGGTGGCTGAATTGAAGCGGTTATAGCGGTATAACTGGGGTGGTGCCACCGACTCTTCCAGTTTTACCAGATTATCCAACTGGATCATCTGCTGGCTGGCGTTCTTGATGTAGATGGTCTTCAGATCGACAGGTGTGTTGCGTTGCTGCCGGTTGATCTCCCCCAGGATCTGATACTGCTTACCGTTCATATAGAAATAACCCATCCGCTGTCCGCTGAGGGCATATTGCAGTGTCTGCCCGATATCGCGGGTGCTGACTCCCAGTATGGCAGCCTTATCACGGTCGATGTTGACACGCGTCTCCGGTTTCGTAAACTTCAGATCCACATCCGACATCTGGAAATAGGGACTGGCATTCATCTGTTCCATAAAGGGTGGAATGAACTCCTGCAACTTCTCAATATTGGGTGCCTGAAGAATGTACTGTATGGGCATACCGCCACGTCGTCCACCGAAGGTGGATTGCTGCTGCACAAAGGCGCGGGCGGCATTTTCATTCCTCACCCCGTGGGTCAGCGCAGCGGCGATCTCCATCTGGCTGCGGTCACGTTCATTCATGTCGGGCAGCACCATCCGCACCATGCTGAACCCGCTACGTGTGAAGACAATGTTGGATTCACGCTCGGGCACAATAGAGTCGGCGATGGCCGCAATCCTGTCGGTATAGTCCCTGACAAACTCGAAGGTGGCTCCCTCGGGTGCTGAATTACGGATCACCACCTGTGAACGGTCTTCCAGCGGTGCCATCTCTGCCGGGATAAAGTTCCAGAGGAGTATGATCAGGACAGCAGACCCGATAAGGATAGGCAAGACAATCCATTTGCGATGTAGGAATGAGCGCAGCATCCTGTCGTAGAATCTGTTCATTCCCTCAAAGAATACCTCCGTCCTGTCATAGAACTTGTTGTGTTTACGCTTCTTCTTCAATAGTTTGGAGGAGAGCATCGGTACAAAGGAGAGTGCGACAAAAGAAGAGATGATCACAGCACCGGATATCACTATGCTGAATTCGCGGAAAAGACGTCCAGTCATCCCTTCCAGAAAGACAATCGGGAAGAAAATAGCTACCAGTGTAATGGTGGTGGAGATAACAGCGAAGAATATCTCCTTGGAGCCTTCAATAGCTGCCTTTTCCGGGTCCATCCCTGCCTCAACTTTCTTGAAGATATTTTCCGTTACCACGATTGCATCGTCAACCACCAGTCCCACGGCCAGTACTACGGCCAGCATGGACAATACATTGATGGAGAATCCAGCCATAAACATTACGAAGAAAATGCCTATCAGTGAGATGGGAATCACTACGACAGGAATCAACGTAACCCGCCAGTTTCGGAGGAAGACGAAAATAATGAAGACCACCAGGAGGAAAGCGATAATCACCGTAGTCTGTACCTCCGAGATAGATGACCTGATAAACTTGGTGTTGTCGAATGCCACATCAAGGATTACATCTTCAGGAAGGTCCTTTTTCATCTGTTCCATACGCATCCTCACCTCATCGGCAATCTCAATATGATTGGCCCCGGGTTGGGGGACGATCACACAACTCACCATCGGCACTCCGTTTCTGCGAAGGATATTCTGTCTGTCGGCAGCATCGAGTTCAGCATAACCCACATCGCGGAAACGCACGATACGGAAATCATCCTCTATCAGGATCAGATTGTTGAAATCTTCGGGTGTCTCCATCAACCCCATGGTACGGATCGACTGAGAAATGTGGTCACCCTCAATATTCCCCGCCGGTAGCTCAATGTTCTCTCTGTCCAGGGCACTCTTGATGTCCATAGGGGTGATATTGTATGCCGCCATCTTGATAGGGTCGAGCCACAAGCGCATGGCATACCTGTATTCCCCCCAGATATCAACTGCACTCACGTTGGAAATTGTCTGCAGTCGTTCTTTCACGGTGAGGTCAGCTATCTCGGAGAGCTCCAGCAGAGAGCGGGTAGGACTCTGTACCGTGATCTGCATAATGGGGTCGGAGTCAGCATCGGCTTTTGAGACGGTAGGTGGATCCGTGTCGCGCGGAAGATAGCGTTGCGCGACGGAAACCTTGTCTCTCACATCATTTGCAGCAGTCTCCATATCCACACTCAGCTCAAACTCAACTGTGACACGTGAACTGCCCTGACTGCTTCGACTGGTCAGCGACCGGATTCCCGGAATACCATTGATATTCTGTTCCAGTGGCTCAGTGATCTGGTTCTCAATTACCTCGGCGTTGGCCCCGGGGTAGGAGACATGTACGGTAATAATGGGGTTATCCACACTCGGATACTCGCGCACGGCGAGACTCGAATAACCGATCAGGCCGAAGATGATGATAATCAACACCATCACCGTAGCCAATACCGGTCGCTTTATACTTAATTCCGAAAAATTCATTTTTTGTTATTCTGCGCTGTTTTCAACCATTTGCCCTATTCTCACCGGCATCCCGCTCCTGAGCTGCATCACACCTGTGGTTAAGAGGGTGTCGCCGGCTGAGAGGCCATCAATCACCTGCACAGAGGAGGAGGTGCGCATGCCAGTGATGATCTCCACCTCTTTCGCTTTTCCGTTGTCATAAATATAGGCGATATCACGACCCATCTCTTTGACGCTGGAGATACTCGGGATCAGAATGGCATTTTCTATCTGGTCCAGCTTAATCCTCACTTGTGCCGACTGGCCCGGTTTGATTTTTCCGTCACTGTTGGCATAACGCGCACGGGCAAACACATTCAGTGTCTGCACATCGAGGCGTGACTCAACCGCGTAGACTGTGGCATTGTATTCTTTCAGGTTGTTCTCTACTATGAAGGCAATCTCTGAACCCGGTTTGATCAGGCTCACGAAGTTTTCGGTGAGAGAGAACTCGATTTTCAGCGGTGATATTTTTGTCAGATGGGCTACAACTACCGTTGGTGATGCATAGGCTCCCTCGCTTACCTGTCTCAACCCGATCATGCCGCTGAACGGTGCCCTTAGCTCTGTCTGCCTGATGCGTGCCTTTACCAGTTCGATCTCTGCCTTCAGTGTTTCAAGCTGTGTGAATACCGACTGGTAGGTCTCCTGGCTGATGGCATCTTTCTCCAGCAGTGTCTGCTGACGAAAGAGCCTGTCTTCGGCCAGGGGCATCTGCGCTTCAAGCTTCTTCAGCTCAGCCTGCAAGGGTGCGTCGTTCACCTTTGCCAGCAGGGTCCCTTTCTGCACATAGGTTCCTTCCCGAAAATTAATACTCGTTATTTTTCCGGGCGACTCAAATGTGAGATCTACCTCTTCGTCCGGCAGCAGGATGCCGGTAATGCGAAACATTTCGTCCAGTGTATGCGGTTGAAGAACCATCGCACTGACCATCAGTTCCGAACGTCCTGGGCCACCTGCTCCGGGTCCTGCCTGCTCCGGTGTTCCACTTTGCTTTTCCGGTGAAAAAACACTTTTGATTCGGGGGAAGAAGGCCATTCCCAGAATCAATACAGCGATTGAAGCAATGAGGATTATCCTGGTTTTTTTATTCATATAATTATTTATCTAACTCTTTAGTGTATCGATTTTGAAGAATTGACGATTAAATTTGATGCCCGGCTTTGCGTGTTTATCTCAAATGATTTTCCACACCTTTCATCTTTTTTCCGCGAAAATAATCTCAAAAATACCGATTTTAAACAGATAAAAGCACCTTCAGCAGATGATTTTAGTTTTTTTAGTGCTTATAATCGACCTAGCACCGAAATAAATCGATGAATCGGGTGAAACGAAGTGATAAAATAACTATTTTTGACATTCATAATGAGAAACCGACATTGTTAAATTGATTGAGATGAATTTAAAAAAATTGTTTATTACAGTGCTGTTGGTGATGAGTAGTGTATTGATTACCGAGGCCCAGGATTGGGCTAATTTAAACCGTTTCAGGGAGGATAACGCAAAGTTGGAGAATGCGAGAACTTGTGATGACAGGGTCGTCTTTATGGGTAACTCCATCACGCAGGGATGGATAGACCGGGTTCCCGGGTTTTTTGCCGGTCGCCCCTACATTAACAGGGGGATTGGAGGGCAGACCACTCCGCAGATGTTGCTGCGTTTCCGTCAGGATGTGATACATCTATGGCCGAAAGTGGTGGTAATTCTTGCCGGTGTGAATGATATTGCCGGTAATACGGGTCCCTCCACATTGGAGATGATTGAAGATAACCTGCAATCCATGACCGAGCTGGCGCAGGCACATGGTATTCAGGTGGTACTCTGTTCTGTGCTTCCGGCCTATGATTTTCCCTGGCGTCCCGGGCTGGAGCCGGCACCCAAAGTGGTGGAGTTGAATAAGCGAATTCAGAAATATGCAGGGCAGAAGGGTGCCGTTTATTGTGACTTCTTCTCAGCCATGGTTGATGAACGCGACGGACTCTCCAAAGAGCTTTCGGAGGATGGTGTGCATCCTAATGAAGAGGGATATGCCATCATGGCACCCGTTGTGGAGAACTCAATCGCCCGTGCGCTGCTGATGTGGAAAGAGTTCAAATAATTGAAATGAAAGGGCCTGGTCTCAGAGCCAAACCCTTCATTTTCATTGGAGATTCTGGTGACAGGTAAGGATAAGGTGTGATAAGCACCTTATTTTTTTATTTTCTTTGGCTTACAGGCCTGCTTCTCCTTTTTGACCGTCGCACCGCATTTCTTGCATTTAAAGCGGGGTTCATCGTTCATTATCACATTCTCGTCCTTACAGGCTGTCTTACTCATGCAATTTCTTTAACAGAAAACAACCGAAGGCTCACTTTTGTTTATCAGTCCGG
>JAAYGM010000234.1 GCA_012727735.1 Bacteroidales bacterium
GCCTTGTGCCATTCAGAACGAACTGAATCTGGAAGATGCCAGAAAGCTGAAAGAGAACGGTGTGATACTCGTCGCCGAGGTATCCAACATGGGTTGTACGGCCGATGCGGTCGATTTCTTCATGGAGCATGAGATGCTCTTTGCTCCCGGTAAGGCGGTGAACGCAGGGGGTGTGGCCTGCTCGGGACTGGAGATGACGCAGAACGCCATGCACATCTCCTGGAGCAACGAGGAGGTAGACAAGTGGCTGCACCAGATCATGAGCGATATTCACGCACAGTGTGTCGCTCATGGAAAGAACGGACAATTTATCAACTACGTGAAAGGAGCGAATATCGCCGGCTTCATGAAGGTGGCCGACGCCATGATGTCGCAGGGGGTGGTCTGATATCGGTCTCTTCTGTTTATGAATAAACCCTGATAGCCGTGGTGATTACTCTCCACGGCTTTTTCTTTCCTTTGCTGTTCGCATATTTTTCTTACTTTTGTGCATCACATAAGCTGCAAACCATGGTACCATTTCTTTACAAAGTCGCTGAACAATTTTATGCACATCTGGGTAATGAGCTCTACAGGCATACTTTTGTCTTTCCTAACCGACGTGCGGGTATCTTCTTCCAGAAGTACCTCGCGGAGATTGCCGGTAAGCCGCTTTTCTCACCCACTATCATCACCATTCAGGAGCTGTTCGCCAGTCTCTCCCGCTTTCAGCCGGCCGACAGGATAGAGATGCTGGTGATGCTGTATGATCATTTCGGCAGGATCAGCGGATCGGATGAGTCGTTCGACGATTTTCTCTATTGGGGGGAGATGCTGCTGAATGATTTTGATGATGTGGATAAATACATGGTCGATGCAGGGCAGCTCTTTCGTAATGTACATGACTTCAGGTCGCTGGATGATGATATGTCTTACCTCACCGAGACGCAGATAGATGCCATCCGCCGCTTCTGGACTCACTTTATGCCGGTGGAGGGTAACGAGACCAAGCAACGGTTTCAGGAGACATGGAAGGTGCTGCACGAGCTCTACAGCTCATTCAGGGCTGAGTTGAGCGAAAAGGGGCATGCCTATGAGGGGATGATGTTCCGTGAGGTGGCCGAACGTGCCAAGGTGAAAGAGACAGAGGAGTGGGGTACGGAGAGCTTTGTTTTTGTAGGGCTGAATGCGCTCACACCTGCAGAGATCGTGCTGATGGAGCATCTCAGGAACCTGGGCATGGCCGATTTCTACTGGGATTACGATTCTCCCTTCATGCATGATGCGCAAAACCGCGCCTCATTCAGGGTGAAGGAGAATCTATCGCGTTTTCCCTCCCGGTTCACCCTCGACGGGTTCGGTGATGAGCGGGAAAAGACGAAGATTGAGCTGATAGGCATCTCCTCGGGGGTGGGGCAGGCAAAGCATCTGACACAGATCCTCTCGGAGCTGATAGCATCGGGAGAGATCGCCGATCCCGGTGAAGCCATCAACACGGCTATCGTCCTGCCCGACGAGAACCTGCTCCTGCCGGTGCTCTATTCCATTCCTGCGGAGATTGGCAAGATCAACGTGACCATGGGTTATGGCCTGTCGCACGCTTCTGTATCCAGCCTCGTGGAGCATATTGCATTGTTGCAGCAGCACCAGCGCAGCTGGAACGGAGAGACAGCCTTTTATCATCGTTATGTAAAAGCGTTGCTGAATCATCCGCTGGTGACGATGGCAGCAAAAGAGGAGGCCGAAGGTCTCAAGAACCATATGCTCACCTTTAACCGTATCGTGGTGCCTCACTCAGAGATCCCCCACCATCCGCTGTTACAAATGATTTTTTCTCCCGTAACA
>JAAYGM010000235.1 GCA_012727735.1 Bacteroidales bacterium
GTCTATTTGTCTCCCACCGATATGGGGGTGAACCGTATCAGTGCGGGAATTATCGACGACAAAGTATGTCAGGATGCTGCATATCAGGAGATCATCCGCCGGCACCTGAGAAGTTTCGTGGAGTATGCCATGGGAAGAGCCGGGAAAGATACGGTGAACCGCACTACCGAGATCATGGATAAGGTAGGGGCGAAAGATGAAGACCGTCGCGTTGTGGAACCTGCCCGTCAGGCCGCGAAAGATGCCGAACTCAATGGGATGGGTTATGGCGGGATCTATTGCGGGGCTGCCATTCAACTACATGACGGAACCATTGTCACAGGCAAGAACTCACCTTTGTTGCATGCCTCCTCCAGCATGATCCTGAATGCGACCAAACATCTGGCCGGGTTACCCGACAGCATGATTCTTCTTCCCGAAAATATCATTGATTCTGTCACGCACCTGAAGAAGAACATTCTGAACGGGAAGAATGTCAGTCTCGATGTGGAAGAGACGTTGATCGCCCTATCTATCAGCGCGATATCCAACCCCGCAGCACAGATGGCCCTGCAAAAGCTTACCGGGTTGAACAACTGTGAGATGCACTCTTCCCATATCCCCACGCCGGGCGATGAAGCAGGCCTCCGGAAATTAAAGGTGAATGTTACCTGTGATCCCCTCTTCTCAAGTAAGCGGCTGTTCGTAAGTGAATAACACAGAAATGATGGCGGAGCCTATTTATTTTCACCCTAATTATTTTCCGGTAAAAAGTTCGGTATGGTGTCGGCATTCTCAGGGAACTCCTGCTCTAATAACCGTATCTGTTTAATCAGATTAAGCGGTTTTAACCGACGGGTCATCTCAATTTCCATCAAACGTTCAGGAAAACGTGCACGAACAGCCTCTATATCTGTCATAAACAATGAATCCTCACCATGTAAGCAGGCATAAGCCGACTGCTGAATGATATATGCTCCCAGACTGTCGGGATACCGCGATAATATTGCTTCCTGAAAAGCATTACTTCGCCCGAAGCTCTCGTGTGCCTCATTGAACCTCTCTTTTGCTGCCTGAAATAGCCCCAGCTGAAATAGATATTCACCTGTCACAGCTCCCATATCGGCAGCATCAAGCTGTACGGTTAACGCGGAGTCGAGGTAACCCATCTCACACAACCATTTGGCTTTCACACCATAGTAATCAGGGTTCATGCTGTCTATTTCCAGGGCCTTGTCAAGCATCTGGATGGCCTTCACCGTCGAATCTGTATGGTAACTGGCCGACAGGATGAGTGCCTCCTGATAAAGTTCATCGGCTGCACTATTCACAACATGGGGAGTAATATCTACTGCTGCCCTCTGATGACAACCGGCGATAGCTGCAAGCAGCAGTAAGAGGATGACGCTTCTAATTATTTTCATGTTCTTTCATCTTTATTTAATTTAGATGAGGCTGTCTCAAAATAGAGGCAGTCTCTCTTTTTTTGTACTATGTTAAAAAGAACGGCAAGTTCTCATTTCTATCAACGAAAACTTGCCTAATTACTTAAAGATTAGTATCTTTAAGTACCTTTAAATTAGTACAAAAATAATGTTTAAATCTTACACTACCAACGATAATCTGCTACTTCCACCCAGTTTGGGGGAAATGATCCCGCAAAACGATCCGGTACGGGTAGTTCACCGTATCATCGAGCAGATAGATTTGAA
>JAAYGM010000026.1 GCA_012727735.1 Bacteroidales bacterium
AGCCTTTAGCCTGTGCGGTGATTTCCATGGTGACTGAGGCAGGAAATGCATCTGCCGGGATCACCAGTTTGAACTCCTCCTTGAAGATCGTTCCACCGGTTTTGTCCACATTGAGGTTTTCAGCGGGATCTGTATCGCCGGGATCATCTCCTCCCGGTTTTTCATCATCCGGTGGATTGGTCTTACCTGTTTCCTCTGTATGATCGATCACTTCCTCCGGACTGGCACAATGGTGGAATGATACGATCAGGATAAACATGAAAACGATACACAAGAAGTTTCTGAGTTCAACTTTCCTGAATGAAAAAGCTTGCACAATTGATTTTGATTTCATGATAATAATATTTTATGTTCTGAACAAAGAAAAGACAAAAAAAACAGACCATACTTACAAAAGGTACAATATTACCAATATATCGTATAATTAATGCAAATGAATGAAATAACCTATTTATAGAAGGATTTATTGTGATTAAAGGAAAACTACTGAATGGAGGTTAGCAATTGCTTGTGCCATTTTTTAGGAGAGGTTCCGGTAAATTTTTTGAAATTCCTATAAAAAGAGACTTCATTGGCAAAACCGGATTGTTCACTTACTTCAAGGATAGTAAGTGGATTGTTCTTTATGCTCATTAATGATTTAGCATAATCAATCCGGTATTTATTGATATAATCAGAAAAGGACAAATTTAATTCCCTGTTTAAATAGTTTGATACGTAGGTGCGATTACTTCCTACTCTTAAAGCAACATCAGAAATTTGTAGATCCCTCTGCTTAAAAAAAGTTCTTCCTCCATCAATACCCGAATCCTTTCTATGAGCGTTTCCTGGTTGGAGAAGGGATTATTCATTTCAGACTTATGGGCTGTTCTGGTCTCTAAATCAAAATCCTTAGCAGTGAAACTTTGTTTTAGTCCAACGAAACATACAGAAAAGATCATGGTGCTAAAAATGAGTGATGGGATCGCAATCAGCCCCGTTTCCTGTAGGAAATAACTACGCCCTAAATGATTCGCTGTAGCAGAGAAGAATGCAAAAAGAATGAACAATGTCAACATTATTCTTATGGGAGCCATTGTTTTATTTTGTGTATTGGAATAAAAATTGTTTATCTGTCTATTAAAGTTACTCAGTCGTTTATAGCCAAAGTATGTGACAGGAATCAATTGCACAAGAAAAACCAGTTTCGTAATATATATTCGAATAATTTGTCCACTTACTGCAAAGGAACTGCCATATGTTGATGCATCGTTATCGAACAAAAAGCTTTTCACAAAGTTTAATCGTTCATTTTCGCTCATAAGTGCATAGAATAGAAGAGAACAGATACTGATAGTAAGCGCGGGTAATAACACCCAGTAATCACGAACCTTCAAAGATCTTTCGCTGGTAAGTTTACATATATAAAGATAATAAAAAGGATAAACTGCCAGAGAAGTAAATGTATAAATACTTTCGATCAGGCTATAAAGATAAATTTGCTTGTGAAAATAAACAGCATGACAAAAATAGAGTATTGTACAAATCAGCATGAAGTATGTCAGAAGTTTTCTAGCCGGATCTGCACCCCTTTGATTTGCCAGGAAAACTACTAACCAGAATAAACTGACTAGAAATGGTAAAGAAGATATAAGATTGAGCCACATATCATTCCAGTTGCGTGTTACAAAATTAAAAAAAAAATAGCAAAATATGCAATAACAGATACAATAAAACAGAAAGAGCTATCGATCACCGACAGCTCTTTCTTCAATAAAAATAAATCTAATCTTTAAAAAATGAATGCTAAGAGTTAGTTACTAAATCCCGGATAGAGCCCCTTGCCGTCACGATACCCTTCAACCTGTTCAAGAAGTCCGTTGGAGAGGTTGATCTGTAATTGCGGTATAGGATAGAATCCCTTGGTTTCGTCATAGCGGGAACTGTAATTCATGTTTTTGATGACACCGTTGTAAACAGCTGCATTGCCGTAGTTGAAGATCGGAGCACCAATCTGTGATTCAAGTGCGGCTTTGGCATACTCTGCTCCCCAGCGGCGCATGTCGTTCCAGCGGATACCTTCGAAGGCCAGCTCATAGCGGCGTTCCTTCTGGATGTTTTCAAGCGAATAGGGCCTGTCATCCAGTCCTGCACGACTACGTACGCGGTTCATGTATTGCGCATCTTCACTCAGTTCAGACATCATCAGAAGGACATCGGCAAAGCGGATGAATATCAGGTCATCGCCATGCGACAGCTGCTGGTTGTCTTTGTTGTCATACATGAGCACGCTGTAGTCGTTGAAGTACTGATTGCCTTCACGGGCGGAGATACCGTTGTACTTCTTACCCCAGTAGTTGCTCTCCATTACAAAGTCCCACTGCCCCTTCGCATAGTTGGGCAGCTCAGCTTCAATGTCGAGTACAGAGGCCCAGAGTCTCGGATCTTCCGGCTCATCAGCCAGCCACTGATCCACAACAGGTTTTGGTATGGAGTTACCCTGTCCCCAGCCACCGGCGAAGGGATAGGTGTTGGCCAGCGACTGCAGTCCGCGTAGTGCGAAATAGAGCTGGTACTGGTTGGCATAACCCCTGCGGACATCCCAGTCAGCAAAGTTTGAGAATTGCAGGGCGAAGAGTGTCTCGGGGTTGCGGGCACCGTTGTCACTGGCATATTTCAGCGTCTTACCCGTTTCAGCCATGTAGTTCTGAATATAGGGGTAATCCTGAATGGTCAGCTCATTGGTGTATGGCCACAGCTCGTGGAAATCACCCACCAGGATATGACCGCTGCTGGTGATACATTCGCTCAGCATACTGATCACCTCTTGTTTAGACACACTGCCGCCTTCTGCCAGCGGCAGGTCACCCTTCTGATAAAAACCGGTATAGAACAGCCATACCCTTGCCATCATCGCTTGTGCAGCCCAGCGTGTAACGTGCCCTTCGGTGGTTGATGAATAGGGTTTGTTTGGCAGCAGGCTTACCGCAGCCTTCAGGTCGGATGCAATCTGTCCGAAGATCTCTTCGGGGGTGGCACCTCCCAAATCAGCCATCTCGGTGGTGATCTTCAGGGGTACACTCCCGTAGAGCGTAGCCAAACGGTGAAAGAAAAATGCCCGCAGGAAGAGTGCTTCACCCTTGAACTGATTCTTATCCTCATCAGACAGGACTCCTTCAGGTAGTTCGTCCATTTTTTCAATGGCAAAATTGGCACGGTGAATACCTTCATAGGTCGTTTCCCAGTTATGGCTGAGCATTTCGGGATCGGAATACATGAAAGCTTCGTATGCCTGTGCTTTCTTGTCGTTTACACCACCGCCACCCAACTTCTCATCACTGGCTACTTCACACACAAAGAGATAACTCATGTCGGTTTGTTGATGCTCATTGGTCATGGTGGTATAGATACCGGCCATCATCTGGTTCACCTCTTCAGCCGTACTCGGGAAGCTGGAAGAGGTTTTGTCCGTCAGCGGATCGTAATTCAAAAAATCGTCGCAGCCGGAAAAGATCAGTGCAAATATGATAATATATAGTATTTTTTTCATAATCATCTATGTGTTTAAAATTTCAGGTTGACTCCTACAAGTATACTCGACGGGGCGGGGTAGAAGCCCAGATCAATGCCCGATACGAAGGGCTGCTCGTCGCCGTATCCCACTTCCGGGTCCATGCCGGAGTAGTTTGTGAACGTCAACAGGTTGCGGCCTGTGACATAGAAGCGAGCCTGTCCGAATGGCATGTTCGGGAAAAGATTCTTGAAGTCATAACCCAGCGTGAGATCCTGGATTCTTACAAAATCGCCATCCTCGATATAGAGGTCAGAGACATTCATGCGGTTGACGCCGTTACCTGCAGTCAGGCGCGGCAGTTTATTGGAAGTGCCTTCGCCCGTCCAGCGTCCCAGAATATCGGTGGTGTAGTTGTGGAACTCATTGTCGGCATGTGATCGGTAGGATTTCAGGATCTGATGTCCGAAGGACCCCTTACCGGTGATCGAGAAGTCAAATCCCTTGTATCCCAGGTTGATGCCGAATCCGGTGCGGAACTTGGGATGGGGGTTTCCAATCAATGTCTTATCTTCAGGTGTCACCTGGTTGTCACCGTTGGTGTCAGAGAAGATAATGTCACCGGGCATTGGTTCACCTTGCAGAAATCCTTTGCTCCATTCGTTGATCTGCTGCGTATTCTGGAAGACACCCTCGGTCTTGTAACCGTAGAAGTAGCCAACCGGGAAACCCTCCTGTACACGCCACACGGGATCTGTACCCTGTGAGATGACGTTGGGATTACTATCAATGATACCGGAGTTGTCACCCATGCGGGTTACCTTGTTCTCTATTTGTGTGAGATTGAAATGCGCTCCGTAGGTAAGAGCTCCGATATTGTCGGTCCATTTCAGACCCAATTCAAAACCTTTGTTCTCGATGTCACCTGCATTGACGAAGGCTCCCTGCGGTCCCTGGATGTCAGCAACCGGTTGACGCAACAGCCAGTCGCGGGTGGTCTTTGTGAAGTAGTCGAACGTGGTCTGCAATCTTGAATTGAAGAAGTAGGCATCGAACCCTAAGTTGAGCTGTTCCGATGTCTCCCATGCAACATCTACGTTGGGGAGGATGGAGGGATAACCACCCAGCTGCATCTTCTTGCGATCACCTCCGAATCGGTAGTTGTTCTCGGGGTTAAAAGCAATGAGACTCATGTACTGGAAGGGATCGATGGCATGATTTCCGTTTTGTCCCCAGCTGGCGCGCAGTTTCAGGAAGTTCATCACAGCATTGTCTGCCAGGAATTCCTCTTCTGTGAGCACCCAACCGGCAGAAATGGAGGGGAAATAACCCCACCGATTGCCTTTGGCAAAATTGGAGGAGCCATCGGCACGCATCACCAGTGTCAGCATGTATTTCTCCATGTAGTCGTAGTTGATCCTGCCGAAGAAGGAGGCGAGCGCTTCCTGTCTGTGTGGTCCGCCGGAAATGCTGGTCACACCTGAGGTGAGGCCGTCTGTGTTACTGAGATAGGCATGCTTGTAACCTACAAATGTCGGATAAGCATTGGTAACATCCATGTTGGTTCCAAAACCGATCTTTTCCACTGACTGACCTAACAGCACATCGTAGTTATGATGATTAACACTTTTCCTGTAGTTGATCGTGTTATCAAGTGTCCATGAGTAGCCGCTGCCGCTCGTCTGCGCAATCCGTCCGGGACTGAGGGTTGCATCACCTGCCAGGTCGTAGTCGGGCTGATAGCTTCTGTAGGCATCGGCAAACATCCGATAGCCGAAACTGCTTCTGATGACCAGATCCTTGATGGGTTGGATCTCCAGGTAGGCATTGCTGTTGATGTTATAGTTCTGTGTTTCGTTCATCCCCCTGTTGAGTGCCATCTGGGCCAGTGGGTTGTAGAGACGTGATGAGAGCCCTTCAATACCGGAAGCTCTCACATCATCCCTTGCATAAAATTCACCCTGCTCATTGTAGGCCGGTACCAGCGGGCTGCCGGTCAGCATGTTGCGGATATCGTTGTAATACATACCGCTAATGGCGATACCGGAGCGTTGGCGGAAGCTGTAGTTGAAGGTCTCTCCCACCTTGATCACATCCAGGCCGTTCTTCTTGTAGATCACGTGGTCGCTGTTCAGACGTACCGTATAACGGTCGCTGTGCGGCTCAACCGGTTTGCCGAGAATCCCTTCCTGGGAGGTGTAGGAGAATCCGAGGGAGAAGAGTGACTGGTCTGAACCACCTGAAAGATTGATTGCATGGTTCTGAATAGGTGCATTCTGGTTGCGGATCTCCTCCATCCAGTCGGTGCCATTCCATTGACCACTCATGATCTGCTGATAGAGAGCCGGGATTTTCTCGGAGAAGTTAATTGCAGCGTCAGGATTATTCTGGGCGATTACGCGTTCTTCGTTGTAGATTTCCATATATTGCTTGGCATCCAGCAGGTCGGGCATCTTTGCCACGTTCTGCACTCCGTAGTAGCCATCGTAGGATACCACGATACGTCCCTTGCGGCCGGTTTTGGTGGTGACCAGAATCACACCGTTGGCAGCACGGGCTCCGTAGATGGCTGCGGAAGCAGCATCTTTCAATACATCAATCGACTCGATGTCGGAGGGGTTCAGCGTATTGATGTCCCCCCCGGCCACGCCGTCAATTACATAGAGGGGAGCGGAGTTACCAATGGTACCCAGCCCGCGGATGTTCACCTGAAATCCCTCTCCCGGCATACCGGAAGCCTGGGTGATGTTTACACCGGGTGCAAAGGCCTGCATTGCCTCCAGGGCATTTGTTGAGTGCTGATTTTGTAGTGTTTCGCTATCTACAGAGACATTGGCACCGGTAACCAGCTTTTTCTTTTGCACACCATAACCCACAACCACCAGTTCATCGAGTGCATGCATATCTTCTTCTAAAGATACATTGATATTATTCCTTCCGGATGTAATAATTTCCTGGTCCAGATAACCTATATAAGAGACACGGATTACCGCATCCTCTTCTACCTGTAACGTAAACCGGCCATCCATGTCGGTCACCGTTCCGTTGGTAGTGCCAAGTTCTACGATATTTGCCCCGATTACGGGTGTGTTGGTTTCATCAACAACCGTTCCTGTCAGTTGTTTCTTTTGTTGTTGTGCCGTTGCAGCAAGCAGATCCTGATTTTTATGATCTGATTTTTCAATAACGGAAAGGATAATATGATTACCTTCCATGGTGTAATCCATCTCTTTCTCCTTTACAATCGAATTCAAAACTTCGGAAACAGCTTTTTGTTTTGCTTTTACAGTAACTTTTTCGTTTGTGTTTACGTTGTTATTGTAAATGAACAAATAATCTGATTGCTTTTCAATCTCATTGATTACTTCCCTGATCGTCGCATTTCGCTTGTTGATGGTTACCCTGGCATTTTGGGTGAAGCCAGTCTCGGCCATTGAGCAAAAGACGCATGTAAATAATAGAATTAGAGTCGTTCGCATAATCAATAATAAATGTTTAATGGGTACTTTTTCGGTTAAATATTTACCCAACGTGTTGTTTTTCTTCATACATTTGTAATTGTTTTTAGTTAATACATAAAATTAATTCTTGCTTGTGTTGACGAAAACATATAGTCGGTGGGTGTTGCAGCACCTGCCGATTTTGTTTTCTCTTCGATTCACTGTTATTCCATAGGCAAATGTTGATTTAAATGATTTATTACTTAATATAAATGATTCCTGTCTTTTCGTCTCTTTGGTAACTGAAGTGAATGCTTTTCTGCAACACTCTTAAAGCATAATCCACCCCATCAGATTGACGGAATTTACCGGTATAGGTATGTTGAGGTAATTGATTCGCATTAATTTGAATTTCCACAGCAAAATATTTTTCAAGTGTGAGAAGGATCTCTTCCAGCTTTTTACTGTCAAAAGCAATCAGTCCGTGACGCCAGAGATATTTATCAGTGTTGGTAATTTCTGAGGTTGAATAAACCCCGTTTTCAATGACAGTCTTTTCGTTGGGTTTTAATGATGTAAGCTTCTTCTCTCCGTTAAAAATATCCACTCCTCCTTCAAACAGGCTTGTTTCAAAACGTTCAAACTGACTGTATGCCTCAACATTAAAGGATGTTCCGGTTACCTTTACATCTCCCAGGCCGGTTTTTACAATAAAACGCTTTTTCCTGTTCTTGCTGACCTCAAAATAGGCTTCCCCATCCAGGTAGACAGTCCGGTTTTTTCTTGAGAATTGAGTAGGGTAACGTAATGTGGTGTTGGCATTGAGCCAGATATTACTGTTGTCTGCCAAAATTAGGTTGATACGTTGCCCGGGAGGGACGAGAATTGTATTGTACTGTTCCTGGTGGCTGCTTCTGTCGTACAGGTAAAGACCACCTGCAATAATTAATAATGCAACAGCAGCAACTGTGCTAATTACCCGGGGAGTGAAAGCGAACAATCTCTTTCGTCTGTTCTTCTCTTTCTGGGGGGTAAATAACAAAGCATCATAGGTCATCCGTTCATGAAGGAGAATCTTTTCGTTCTCCTCCGATTCAGTTAACCAATGACGAAGTTGTCTCTCTTCATCCAAAGATGTTTTTCCTTCAAAAAAACGGTGCAATAATTCTCTCTTCATGGAGTCCTCATGGAATAATTGATCTATGCTCTGTATGTAATAACAGTTGAGAAGAACATTACCCTAATGAAAAGCCAAATATTAACTAAAATAAAATAAAAAAAAAGGTTAGTGGTAAGAAATCTTTCAGAGAAATACGCAGTTCACCGAGCGCTTTTGAGATGTGAAATTCAATGGATTTGGTGCTGAGCTTCATTTTTTCTGCAATCTCTTTGTATGAAAGACCTTCGAATCGGTTTAATACAAATATTTCCCTGGTTTTTTTCGGTAAACCACGCAGGGTTTCATCAATTATCTGCTTTAGCTCTTCTGAGAAGAGAAATTCCGGATCACAAGCCTGAAGAGTGTTTATGCTTAGTGATAATCGCCATTCTTCGTGTTCACTCAGCCTGTTCTCTATTCGATGTCTGACCTGTATATGTTGAAGGTGGTTGAGGCATCTGTTTCTTATGATGGTAAGGATATAGGCCTGTGGAATTGTGTTCTTAGAAAGATTGTTTCGATTTTCCCATAACAGTGTGAATGCCTCCGAAACAAAATCCTCTGCTGTCTCTCTCTCTTTTACATAGCTTTGTGCGAACAGAATAAAACGATTGTAATATTCATTAAAAAGGAGGTTGAAGCTATGTAAGTCGGTAAAAGAGTCCATTGAGGTCTTATTTTGCAACAAATATAGGTAAACCTTGTTTACAACCGAAATTATTAACAAAAAAGAGAAAAATGTATAGTCGAATGTTAAATTAATTCTTAAAATGCAAGATATCAGACAATCCCGGAGCATTTGATACACACCCTAATACAGAATCTCTGAATTTACTTCACAATTATCTCTACGGTAGCCGGTGTGAGTGTTGGTAGATCAGCTACGGCGATGGTGGCACAGTGTGCTTACACGATTGGAAAAAGAGCGAAGAGAAGTAGTTTTTCAGGAATATTTTCTCTGGAGGCATATTTCCTCATTTTTTCCATCGCCCTGTACAGAAGCTTCCTGGCTGATTCTTCGTTGATGCTGAGCACTTCGGCTATTTCTCTGTGATGTAATCCCACCATGAATTTAAGATAGACTATCTCTCTCTGGTTTACCGTAAGGCTGTTTAGCAATGAGGTCACTTTCTTCTTTACCATCTCACTGTCTTCAACGTCTATGATCTCTTCCAGCACAGTCACATGAATGGTGAAGGAGTCGGTAATGGAGTCAATGTTTTCATCTCTTCTTTCAATTTTCTTCAAATCGATGAGGCGATGTTTGAAAGTCATGAAGAGATACGCTGTAATATTATCCACATGCCGAAGCTTCTCCCGCGTGATATAGAGTTTGTAAAAGGTATCCTGTATGGCATCCTTGCATAATTCCTTATTAAAACCCAAACTGATTCCATAGGAGTAGAGGTCATCCACACGATTGTTGTAGATGACAGAAAAAGAGTGTTTATCACCCTTTTCTATGAACTCCCTCCACTGTAGATCAATTAAGCTCATCCATTCAATTTTTGGTCCGTTTAAGGTTACTGAGAACAAATTAACATCATTTTTTCATTGTGAGCAAATATATTTTTACCGTTTAGCCGGGTGGTGTTTCCGTTTGTACAGGAAGATTCAGTGGTTGTGAGTATGAGACTCCGAAGGAATAACTTAAAACAGAGAGGATAAAAAAAGTGAGACTGAAATTAGAATCAGCCTCACTGTAGTATTTGTGTTATTAATCAACGACTGCTGTTGACTGCCATATCCGGTACGGAGTCATCTTCTCCGCTACCCCAGTCGAAATTGGGACTGGCTCCCATCACAAAGTGAAAGGTGCCTCCCCCGATTATGTCATCATGCAATATATAATTGAACCTGTATGGTTTTCCGTTCAGTGTAGCTGACTGGATATAGATATTTTTCTCAGAAGCATTTTCAGCCAGAACAGTAAAACGTTTACCGTTCTCAAGCCGAATAGTCATTTTTGGAAAGGTGGGGCTGGCAATCTGATAGTAGGGTGTGCCGGGACATACAGGATAGAAGCCCATCGCTGCGAAGATATACCATGCTGACATCTGGCCTGCATCATCATTTCCTGACAATCCGCCGGGTGACTGGAGGTATTCACTACGCAGGATATGACGCACGGCTTGTTGAGTTTTCCAGGGCTGACCTGCATAATTAAACATGAATGCCACCTGATGACACGGCTCATTGCCATGCCAGTAACGTTGCTCGCTGAACATTGAGTCAAGCTTCAACAGGTAGGCATCCTTACCTCCCATGCACTCCATCAGCCCATACGGATCATGCGGAACGTACCATGTGTAGTGACAGGGTGCTCCCTCGGTGATGAAATCAGTAAAACTGAAGGCATTGTCATCATCGAGAAATGTCCCGTCTGCATAGCGACCTTGTGCATAACCGGTACGCTGGTCAATCACATTGCGATAATATTGTGCACGTTTCATTAAATCAGTGTAGTCATCCTCTTTACCCATGGATTTTGCCATTTGTGCCAGCACAAAGTCGTTATAGGCATATTCCAGTGTACGTGATACCTGTTCACGCTGGTGATATGCATCCGGTACACTGTCCTCCAAAGGAATGTATCCATACTTCAGGTAGGAGTCGAGGGCTCGCCGGCCCAGTCCATTTTTGTAGTCTGCTTCTGACAAAGGTATCTCAAAAGCGTTCTTCCGCATCCCCTTGTAGGCAGACTCGATATCAAAATTGCGGATACCTTTACTGTATGCGTCGCCGATGGCAGCCAGAGAATGGTCTCCAATCATGGCGGAGGTATAACTGTTCCAGCAGGGGAATATAGGCAACCAACCACCTTGTTCATATTTGAGTACCAGCGACTGCATCATATCACCCCCTTTTGCGGGTGTGAGCAGGTTTACCAGCGGATGTAGTGCTCTGTAGGTATCCCACATACTGAAATCTTCGTAATAGGTCTCACCTAGCGGCAGCTGCCGGATAGGAGCTCCGGTCCCGAAAGAAGGATAACGACCATCAATGTCATTGAATGTGCGGGGCAGAAAGGATGCTCTGTACAAAGCACCATAAAATTGTTGTTTGGCAATTGTGTCTGATGTTTCAATCTCTACTTTTCCCAGTCGTTCTTCCCATATTCCGGTCAGCTCACTGCGTGTACGTTCAAACTCCCAGTGAGGTATCTCAGCCTGCAGGTTTCGCTCCGCCCCTTCCACGTCTGTAAAGGATGTGGCTGTCTTCACGAGCAGCTCCTCGCCTGCAGTTACACGGAAACGGAGATAGAATCCTATGCCCTTCCTGTTGCCTATCTCTGTTTGATTAGGGAAGATGCTGTCACCGCAGAATGTGCCGTATTCGCTAAGTTCTTTCTTATAAGTGACAACAAAATGACCGCTGAAACCTGCCGGTTCACCCCATCCCTGATAAATCCGATGTACAGGGTTAAAGCCGTAAATACGGTGGTTAATTGTGTCAAGGGCTATATATCCTTCTCCCTCATCACTGTTGGGATTGACAATCAACCAGGCATCACCCTCCTCACGATAGGTAAAACGAAAAAAAGCAGAACGGGAACGACCAGTCATTTCAGCATCTATCTGTTCATCAGGAAGTTCAAGAGAATAGTATGCGGGTGTGGCATACTCAGTGTCGTGCGAGAAACGAGTAGCTCTTACATGCGGCAAACAGCGCAAACTACCTGAAAGAGGCATCAGCGTCATGGAACCGTAATCCTGTGTACATCCACCCACTATCCAGTGTGAACCGCGAAAGCCCTGGAAGAGTGAATCACTATAATAGTAGGGAGCAACGCACTTCTGTTCCGTGTCCCGTGTCTGGGGTGTCCAGAAGGTCATGCCGTTAGGCTCCAGTACTGCAGGGAGGGTCTGCCCCTGTTCTTCGCTGTTCTTCCCAAACAGACCGGCTGTCTGAGTGGTGCTTGTCGCAGTTCCTACACGTGTATCCACATAATGTATCCTTGTCTCCGGCTGTGAACCGGTGCAGGCATACAGCAACAGACCGGAAAACAAAAGTGCGTAAAGTGGCCTTTTCATTTTTTCATTTTTTGATAATGTGACTTTGCATCATTCGATAGATTGAAAAAGCAGTTGAAAGTTAACATCTCACTAACCTTCAACTGCCTTCAATTCATGATATAATGCTAGTACCCTGTATTCTGTGACCAGTTGGTATTGGTATTCAGCACATAGGTGGGGATTGGAAATATACGGCGGAACTTCTGCGTTTTTGCATTCGGGTTGACCACATGCTTGAAGCCCCAGTCATCTTCGAACCTGCCAAACCTGATAAGGTCGTTACGCCGCCAGCTTTCATCTACGAACTCGCGTGCACGCTCATCCAGAAGATCATTCAGTGTAGGTGTACCTGTAAATTGAGGGGCATGTACGTATGAACGGATCTGGTTCATCAGTGATGCGGGTGTATCACCTTTTGTTGCAGCTGCACCCCGTAAGATCGCTTCGGCCTTCATCAGCAGCACATCCGCATAACGGAAGATAGGCACATCATTGCTCTGACTGCGACTCTGTGATTTGGTGGTCTTCAGGTCCATATAGAACTTGATGGAGCGGTAACCCTGTGAGCGGCCTTTCAGGTCATTGCCCACATCGAGTGTTGCATAATCCAGCAGCGCAATCTCCCGGGTGAGGGTCACATGCTCACCATTCACCATCCATGGTGTTGAGGTAGCTTTATATGTGGCCGGATCACGCACATAAAGAGGTCCTCTGAGGATCACTTCGTTGCGGTCGTCACCCTCCAGCGAGAACTTATCAGTAAATTCGGGAATATATGCAAAATTGCCACCCACGCTGTTGGGCAGATCAACACCATAGAACTCTTTGTTTCCCGTTCTGTGTGTCCAGAAGCGTGCATAGGTCATTCCCTGCTGCGACTCACGATCATATGGCATCGCATAGATGAAATCCTTGATATGGGGCCCGTTCTCAGGATAAAATTTAGTGAGATAGGGATCACTCAGGTCAAAATGACCCGACGCGATGATGTCATCGCACATGGCCACCACTTCGTTCAGTTTCTCGTTACTCTTGTCGGGTGTGTAGGATGCCACATCGGCAGATGTATAGACGGCCCAGTTAAGGTAGAGCTTCGCCAGCAACGCTTCGGCCATGTACCTTGTAGGTTTGCCGTAGGTTGATGCATCCACGTTTGTGAGCAGGTGATCGAGCACGGCCAGCAGTTCTGATTCAATATATCGGGCAACCTCGGCACGGGGTGAGCGGTCAATTGCCTCCTCCTCTTCCAGAAGACGGTTAAGGATTGGCACATCGCCGTAGCTGTCCATCAGCACCCATAAATAGTAGGCTCTTACGGCACGTACCGGCGCGGTTACGGGAACTTCCTCTCCACCCAGTTCTATGATTGCCTTGTTGCATTTTGTGATGCCACCGGTCAAAGCTTCAAAGTATCCGATTGTTGCATCATCAGGTGTCCAGGAGTGAAGTGACATATGGGCATATCGGCCGTTATCATAGTAGTCACCACTCAGGGATACTCCCATTGCTTCATCCGACGAGAGTGTCTGTGCATGGTGGTAATCACGTGCCAGTGGGTCTCGCATTGCAAAATAAACATCGGCTGTCTTAGCCTCCGCCGCGATCTCAGAATCGGGGAAGGTGGTGTATTGCGACTTGATATCCACTTCCAGATCGGTACAGCTTGCAGCTATCATAAGCAGCAATGTTGGTAGGATGAAATATATATGATTTTTCTTCATAATGATACGTTTTTTAGAAATTAACATTAACACCCAGCATGAAGGTACGTGTGCGTGGGTAGGTTTGACGGTTGTCGATACCCGGTTCCATGCCACCGAGGCTCATCTCCGGATCGATACCCTTGTAGCCGGTGATGGTCAGCAGGTTGTTGCAGGTGGCATAGACACGTAATCC
>JAAYGM010000236.1 GCA_012727735.1 Bacteroidales bacterium
AGTCACCCTCCTCATTGTAAGCCGGCAGGAGTGGTGTCATCTTCAACAGGTTGCGTATATTGTTGCTATACATGGTGCCGATCTGCACCCCTTTCTTATCATAATTGGAATAGACCACATTCTCGCCAAAGGTGATGATGTCGCGGCCATCCTTCTTCCAGAGGGAGTGCTGCGAGTTGATACGCGCCGTATACCTGTTATATTCAGGGGTGGCAGGATAACCGATGGTACCGGTCTGCTTGAGATAGGAGAATCCCATGGCGAACCGTGAATAATCCGAGCCCCCGGTGAGGTTCACCGAGTGGCTGGCGATGGGGGCATCTTTTACTGTCGACTCCTTCAGCCAGTTGGTACCGTTCCACGATCCGTTGTTGATCGCCGTCAGCAGATCTGCCGGCAGCTCCTCTTCCCAGTTGTAGAGCAATCCACCCGTAGGATCCTGTGTCATCAGGGCCTCGTTGATCAACGACATATACTCTTTCGCGTTGGCGGGACGCACACCGTTTGTGAGGGCATTCTGTACCCCGAAGTAGCCGTCGTAGGAGACCTGTGTCTTACCGGCTTTGCCCTGCTTGGTGGTCACCAGCAACACGCCATTGGCAGCACGGGCCCCATAAATGGCGGCAGAGGCAGCATCCTTCAGGATGTCTATCGACTCGATGTCGCTGGGGTTGAGCGCGTTGATCGACCCGCCCGGCACACCATCGATCACGTACAGCGGTTCATTGCTGGAGGCGGTACCCAGACCGCGGATGTTGATCCTGTAGTTCTCACCCACCTGCCCTGAACTCTGTGTGATGTAGACCCCGGGGGTCTGGCTCTGCAGCGCACCCAGCACGCTGGTGGTGTTCAACTTTTCAATATCATCACCCTTCACCTGGATGGTGGCTCCTGTAATAAGCTTTTTTTGCTGTACACCATATCCCACTACCACCACTTCATTGAGCCATACGTCATCTTCCACAAGCGTGATGTCATAGCGGGCTCTGTTGGCATCCACCCGGATCAACTGCGTGGTGAATCCGATAAAGGATATCTCAAGCAGCGCATCCTCCTTCACTGTAAGGCTGAACTGGCCATCTATATCTGTCGATGTGCCGTTCAGGGTTCCTTTTTCAATCACTGATACACCCACAAGAGGTTCATTGGCATCAGAGACAACACCTTTTACTGTAAGGGTAGCCTGTGCAACCAGACCTGTAGTAAACAGGATAAGCAGCAGACAGACCACAATCAATCTGTGAAATTTCACTCCCTTCATTTTTTTACGTTTTTTTTTGATATTAGTTTTATGAACGAGACGTACAAAGAAACAGATTCGCGGTTAAAGCCAATGAAACAATCTTTCCTGATAATGATAATATATTGGAAAGTTTCATTTTACAGGATATTTTCATTTGTTTACAAGATTTTACGCTTCAACTATTGCTGAATTGTTGTAATTTTGAGCGATACAGGTGACCAGAATCATGAAACATACCCTATCCATCCTTCTGTCGGCTCTGCTCCTCATTTCACCCGGCCTGCTGCGTGCAGGATCGAGCGTGACCGCTTCCGGGGTGAACGAAAGTCTCTCGCACAACTCGGTGTGGGTGATGCTGCAGGACAGCCGGGGTGTGATGTGGATAGGCACCAAGGAGGGTCTGAACTGCTACAACGGGTACGACAACAGCATCTACAAACATGATCTCAACGATTCTCTTTCCATCGGAAACAGCTTCATCCGTGCGCTCTTTGAAGTGATCCCCGGCAAGGAGTTATGGGTCGGCACCGATGAGGGGCTCTATCTGTGCGACATGCAACGCGGTCTCTTCACCCGCTTCCGGGTATCAACAGCTGACGGCAGGGAGATAAAGGGTACCGTGAACGCGATGGTGCAACTCCACGACGAGCTGTGGATCTCCGAGGTAAATGTGGGCATCTACCGGTACAACCTGACCAGGGGCACACTGAAACTTTATCCCACGGGGAGGTACCATTGGAACATGGCTACAGACCATCATGGCGGCATCTGGGCTACCTCTTTCAATGGAGGCGTGTACCGGTACGACAAACAGCACGACGACTTTCTGATCTCCGCTGTCAACAAAGAAGGCATCAACAACGATGATTACCAGACACGATCCTTCTACTGTGACATCGCCAATAACTGCATGTGGATAGGTACCCTCAACAGGGGACTGATCCGATACGATTTCGCCACCAACGAGTGGAGTGAATATCAGATCCCCAACGACCCTGCGTCACTCTATGAGATCCACGCCATCACACAGTTTTCGCCCAACGAGCTGGCAGTGGGGACAGAGAAAGGATTCTTTTCCTTCAACACCATCTCGCACAGATTCGTGAAGCAGGCCGACATACAATCCATCTTCTCACTCGTACAGGACAGGGAGGGAGGTATCTGGTTGGGCACCTATTATGACGGGGTGCATTATCTGAGACCCGGCTTCAAGGCGATCATCCAACACCGGGTACCGGAGTCACAGGGACGGGTGGTCTCTGCGTTTGTCTCCGACATGAGCGACCAGAACAAGATATGGATCAGCGCCAGAGACGGCCTCGGCGGATTATGCCGTTACAACAAGCTCACCGGCGTCTATGAGGAGTTCGACCATCTGGTGCGATACGACAACATCAGGGAGCTCGCTTCCTTCGATGATGCCCTCTGGGTGGGTTTCTACTCCCACGGGCTGTTGAGGATCGACAAAAACGGGAAGAGCCGTCTTTTTGTCCACGACGATCAAGACAGCACCTCCCTGTTGCACAACGCGGTTTACGCCATCATGAAGTCGTCGCAGGGAACCATCTATGTAGGCACCATTCTCGGTCTCGACATCTTCGATCCGGTGAGCGAGACCTTCACCCATGTGCCGGAGATACGGGACACACGTGTCCATAGCATCGTGGAAGATCATCTGGGACTGATATGGATTGCCACCTATCATCAGGGGCTATATTGCTACAACCCGGCTGTAGGCACGTGGCGATCCTACCGTCATCACAAGGGACCCGGCGCTCTGCCCAGCGACCGGTTGATCTGTCTCTATCAGGACAAACAGGAGAGACTGTTCATCGGCACCGAGGGCGCCGGCATGTGCCAGTACAACTACCAGACACAGACCTTTGGACCGGTATCCGATCAGATATCCATTCCTACGGGAATCATCTGCTCTATTGAGTCCGATCACCAGGGGAATCTATGGATCGGCAAAAGCAATGCCATTCATAAACTCGATCTCGAGACAGGAATGGTACAGGTACTTGAAGAAAGCGTGGGCATGATGGGAAACTATTATTCCTACAACAGTTCCTACGTCGACGAGGAGGGATTGCTCTACTTCGGATATGCCGGCGGATATGTAACCATCAACACCAACCTGCTGAACACCCACAAGGTTCCTCCCCGTCTCATGATGACGAGCGTGAAGAATCATGAAAACCTGACAGAATATGACTTCCGTCACCCCATCACCATCGGCCCCCGTAATCCCTCCATCTGCTTCAACTTTGTAGCTATCAGCTACAAGTTTCCGGCTCATAACAAATATGCGTACTACCTGGAAGGGCGTGAAGAGGAGTGGTGCCACACGGTGAACGACAGGTCGGCTTCCTATATCAACCTGCCACCGGGGAAATACCTGTTTCATCTCAAAGCGGCGAACAGTGATGGTGTCTGGGCCGATGAATCAGAATGGATCACCCTCCCCCTCACCGTGAAAAAGGTGCTCTGGCAACGTAGTTACATGATCGTGCTCTATGTGCTACTGCTGGGCACGATGATCTTCCTCACCTTCTACGTCTCGCGGAAGAAAGAAGGGAAGAAACTGGAGAGCAAGATGGTACTCTATCAGATGGAGAAAGACAACGAGCTCTATGAGCGACAGATACAGTTCTTCACCAATATCATCCATGAGATACGCACGCCATTGAGTCTCATCAAGGCACCGCTCGAGAGTATCATGCACACCATGCCGGCGAATCCCGAGACGCATGAGAACCTGCAGGTGATGGAACGCAACGTGGAAAGGATGCACACCCTGGCAGATCAACTGCTCGATTTCAGGAAGATCGAACAGCACACCATCGTCTTCAACTTCAAGCCACACGACCTCACACGAATCATACGGCAGGTCAGCTATCGCTACAAGGCAGCCTGCCGCCTGCGGTCCATCAGCCTTGAGGTTTCACTCCCCGGCGAGCCGCTCATCTGCGAGGTCGACTCGGAAGCGATCACCAAGATCATCAGCAACCTGCTCGGCAATGCCCTGAAGTACGCAGAGACAAGGATCAGGGTGCAACTGACCCACATCGGGAATACCATCACCCTGGAGGTGATCAACGATGGGAACCCGATACCGGAGAAATACTGGGACAAGATCTTCCAGCCTTTCTTCCAGGTGAACGACGACATTGAAATGTTACGTAAGGAGGGGAGCGGCATCGGTCTGGCGCTGGTGAAATCGCTTGTCGACAAGCACAACAGCAAGATCAAGGTATTCAGCGACCCCGATCAGACCGTTTTCACGGTTACCATCCCCTACGTAAGGTCAGCATCCAACCCCTCCAGGCTAGAGGATGATCTGCTCGACGGTGATCGGTTTCCCTCCGGTGAGACGGAGAACGTGGACATCTATCAGGAAGAGAAACAGGAGTTTGTCAACACCCTGCTCATCGTGGAAGACAATCTGGAGATGCTCAATTTCCTTCAGAACAATTTCGCACGGCACTATAACGTGATGATAGCCCGTAACGGTAACGAGGCACTGGCCCGCCTGGAGGAAAACACGATCATCGACGTGATTATCACCGATATACTGATGCCAGGGATGGACGGCATCGAACTCTGCAAGGCCATCCGCACCATGCAGATGTTCTGTCACATCCCCATCATCCTGCTCACGGCACAGACCGACATACGGTCTAAAACAGAGGGACTCGATTACGGTGCCGATGTTTTCATCGAGAAGCCCTTCTCGCTCGAGTTCCTGAAAGCCCAGGTAGCCAGCATCATCAAGAACCGCAACCAACTGAAGGAGATCTTCACCACCTCCCCCTTCATCCCGCCGCAAAGCATCGCGCACAACACCTGTGATATAGAATTTCTCACGAAGATAAACAAGATCATCATGAACAACCTGTCAGAGTCGGGTAATCTTATACAGACCCTGGCACATGACATGGCGGTGAGCCGTTCCAGCCTGCACAAGAAGATCAAATCTATCTCCGGGATGACGCCCAACGACTATATCCAGCTCATACGTCTCAAGAAAGCGGCTGAACTATTAAGCGGCAGCGAATACCAGATCAGTGAGATCGCCTACATCGTCGGCTTCAACAGCCCCTCCTACTTCTCCAAATGCTTTTACAACCAGTTCGGCATGCTTCCCCGCGATTTTGCAACGAAAACAAAAGAGAACCATAAACAGGAGGATCTTTAGCTGATTACTGAAAACTGACCACTGACCACTGACCACTTAACCATCTTTAATGGTAAAATAGGTTCAAATCAGAAGCAATCCTATATCTTTGTTTCCGGAAAAAACCTGATTGCAACTATTTTTTTACAACTTATTTTAATAACCAAAATCTCTTTATGAAAAAACGGCCTCTGCTCCTGTTTTTTTTACTGATCCTTCTGTTCAGCTGTGGCAATGAGGACATCCCGGTTCAGGAAACAGCTGAGACACCCATCCGTTTCTCATCGGTGATTAACGATAACAGCACCACCAGCATGGCCGGCACCGGCTGGGAGAAGGGTGACATCATCGGCATTTACGCCCTGCAGCATGGGGTCACCCCCGATGATGCAGCAGTCACCGAAGAGAACCGACCCTTTGTCACCACCGGCGACGGCAACTTCATTGCCAGAGAGAAGCATATCTATTTCCCCGACGAGGATGCCTCCATCGACATCATCTCCTACTATCCCCACGTGAGCGGCCTGACAAGCCACAACTACCCGATAGATATCTCCGAACAGCCGGAATTCCTCTACAGCAATAATCTGAAAGATGTCAGCGACGTCTCCGATCAGGGCACCATGCTGGTCTTCACGAGAGTGCTCCCGAAAGTGATCTTCACCATCACCCCCACCGCAACGGGTGAGAGCCTTGAGGGGCTTACCGCTTCACTCGGAGGAGTCACGAAGCGGGCCACCTTCAACCTGCTCAACGGCATGCTCACACAGGATCATACATCGACAACCACCCTGCCCATGACCATCAGCGGCAGCGCATCCTCAAAAGAGGCTTCTCTGATTCTGCTGCCAACTGCGGAAGAGCATGAGCTGACTCTTCACATCTCGCTGGGTGAGCATCACTACACATGGGTGATTCCCCTCCGGATGGAGGAAGGGAAGGTCTACCGGTATCACGTCAGCCCCGACGCCAGCCAGCCTGAGATGGTCCTCACCACACCTTACATGGAGATACCGGCCCACAGTACGCTGTCGCCGGCGCCCAACTCAGTCAGCGCCTTCCACATGGTGGAGCACAGCAGCTGGCTCAACCCCTCCCACGCTACCACCGGCACCACGATACGCAACTTCTCTGTACTGTTCGACACGCTAAACAGGGTGCCCTACTGGGTGGCTTACCCCATGCACCCGCTATTCCTCGCCTCCGGAAATCGGACCGACGCGTGGGAGTACGACCCGCTCATACCGAAGAACGTGCAGCCCAACCTCTACAGCGGATGGCAGAGCAGCACCATCAACAGGGGACACCTGCTGGCAAGCGCCGACCGGAGTGCCACGCGGGAACTCAATAAAACCACCTTCTACTTCACCAACATGGTCCCGCAAAACAGTACCATGAACGGAGGTACCTGGGTAGACCTCGAAGAGAGGGTGCGCTACTGGAGCAGACAGACCACCGCCTACGATACCCTTTTCGTGGTGACCGGCGCCATCCTTCCCAGATCACCCGAGCCCTACAGCTATATCTACGATACCGACGGTAACCGCTCTGTGGTACCCGGGCATCTCTATAAGGCACTGCTGCGCAAAAGCAAGACCACCGGCAACTACAGCTCCATCGCTTTTATCATGGAGAACGCCGCAACCGGCATTTCCTATTCCGATGACAAGAGTGTCACCTCCGTGCAACAGCTGGAGAGCGAGACCGGATTCACCTTTTTCCCCAATCTCCCGGAGGAGGTGGCAGAAACGGTGAAACAGAACAGCGCTCTCTCACCCCACTGGAAATGAACTATTCAGTCAGCAGGCAAGGTGATCGTCAATGCAAACATCGATCACAACACCTTTATCTGTGGCTGCAGCAAACCTCCCCGTGCTGATCTACCTCCCTGCATCATAAGCGATCACGATCTCCCGGGTGAGGAAGGACTCCTGTCCCTCCGCGTCGGTGCAGTAGAGCGTGAGGTGGTAGTGCCCCTCCTTCACCGGACGCCCGCCGATGCTGTCAGGCACCTGCATCAGGTGATGATGGATGGTGACGCTCCGCTTACCGGCGATGGGCTCCTCACCCAGCGCGATAAAATCGCTCTCCAGCCAGGTACGCTCAAACGGCTGTGCATATTCCGACACCCGCGTCGAGGCTGATGAACTATGTCCATGCCCGTCGAACGCACCATGGATATTCACCTTGTACGATGCCAGTGCCTTGTTGTCCGATAGCGTCACCTCAAAGTGGATGGCACTGCCCGGGCGTATCTCCCCATCCTCAACGGGAGATGAGAGCACAATCACCGGCTTCTCACTGTCGTTCAACTCCTTCTCGCACGATGTGAAAACGGTCAACACCGCAATCAACAGGATTAGTGCACTATTTCTTTTCTTCATAATTATATTAAATTTCATAATTTACTGATTACTGACCACTGAAAACTGATCACTGAAAACTGACCACTTTTTTCAAAAAGGCACCCTCACAATCAGCTGTATGTTCCTTCCCGGCTCCGGCAGGTTCAGCCGGCGGTAGAAGCTCAGGTGATTCAGGAAAGGCCTGTCCATGATGTTCTGCACCTGCAGGTCGGTGATCACCCTCCTTCCGCCAATCAGCCAGTGGATGTTGGCCGATATGTTCCATAGCTGCGCCCCCGGTGTACGCTCCTCGTTCCTTGCAATCCGGTCCTGGCCGAAGACCCACCGGTGCTCCAGCCGCAGCATATATTGCGGTAGTACCGCTCCTCCCGCACCGCTGTAGGAGAGATCGTTTGTCACCGTTGTCGGTGGAGAGAAGGGAAGCGGGTAACCATCCGTCATGTTCCTGTTATAGATGAACTCCAGGTCCGACGAGAGACGCCAGTGATCGTCCGGCGCATAGCTCGCCGCCACCTCACCGCCTCCCATCACCGCCTCCGCCTGGCGGTAGCGGTACACCTGACCCGTATGGGGCAGCACCGACCACTCACCCGACGGCTCCAGGTAGATGTAGTTGTCGAACCATGAGAGGAAGGGCGACACCGTCACCTCCCACCTCCTGTCTGCCAGGCGATATTCCATATCCCACTGGTAGCCGCTCTCAGAGGTGAGCGTCGGCTCCCCCTTCTCGTGGCGGAAGGCACCGTGGTGCACCCCGTTCGATGCCAGCTCGTTGGCCGAGGGATAGCGGAAGCTCTTGCCGATGTTCATTTTTATTGTCTGCCTACCGTCCGGCCGGTAGGTGAACCCGACGGCGCCGGACCAGTCGCCGAACTGCCTCTGCAGCGCCTCCGCCCGTTGTGCGTAGAAAGCCACCTGCTCCTCATCCTGCTGCTGCATCCGCAGGTGGTCAGCCAGCAAGGGGTCGTAGTAACCCTCCACGGAGAGCGACCCCGCATCATAACGCACCCCGCCTGTCAGTGAGAGCGTTTTGCCGAGCACCCACTCGTTCAGCCAGTAAGCACCTGCGGTCCACCGGTCGAAATCGGGCAGCAGGAAGGAGTAGCCCCCCACCCTGTTATGCTGGTACTCACCCGCGAGGCCGATCGTCTTCCGCCATCGCTTCTCCTCGTCCAGCTTCAGCCGCAGGTGGGTTGAGTAGGTGTCCAGCAGGAACTGCAGCTCCAGGTCCGGATCAACGGCCGGCGGCTGCTGCGTGCCGTAGTGCGTGTGGAAAGGAGATAATTCCTCGCGGCGGTTGCGCTGGTAGCCCAGGTCGACCTGCATTGTTGCCCGGGAGAAGCTTATCTCATTGTTGGATATCAGCTTGAAGTGGTTCGATGTGGAGAAAGGCATCTCCACGTTGCGCACCTCTCCGTCCGGCTCGAGGCGCGACAGTGAGGGCACACCATGTGCTCCGGGGAAGAAACCGTTCTTCGCAGCGATATCAGAG
>JAAYGM010000237.1 GCA_012727735.1 Bacteroidales bacterium
ATCCAAATTCATAGGATACCTCCTTGTCGAAATACCAGTAGGTTCGTCCGTTTTTAACGCCATCACCCCGCAGCGCGTAATCACCGAAGTCGGGCAGATCCTCTACTGACTTATACCAGGTGACGCTGCTCTTTCCGCTGGGATTAACCTCACCGAACAGTATTTTTGCCATGGCTGATCCCTGTGCCTGTCCATTGTAGCCGGTATAAATCAAACCGGGAATCTGTGGGTGTTGTTTGATCTCTTCCACCTCCACCATCCCCATTGTCTGCATCACCACAATGGTGTTGGGGTTGACGGCAGCCACCGACCGGATGAGCTCCATCTGATTGCCCGGCAGTGTGAGCGAGTAGCGGTCCGATTCCTCCCTGCCGGTATTCTGGTCAGTGCCCACAAAGATGAGTGCTACATCGGCGGAGGCCACCATCTCCAGTGTCTCCCGGTCAACAGTCTCCGTTTGTGGCTCACGATAGACAAAGTAAAGATCCTGTGCCCCGGCTATACCCAGCCTGTTCACCTTAACCGGAAGGGTGACACCTCTTCCGAAGGAGCGGGCACCCTCTGCACTCTCAACCCTCTGTGAAGCAATGATATTACCGGTAGCCGCTCCCACGCGCACCTCAATGGTGCCACCGCTTTGAGCAACGCTCAGTTGCAGGATCAGTGAATCGAGATGAGTCAGGTCGATATTGTGGTAGGCTGTCCAGTCGCCATCCTTGATACCCTGAAGTGTAGGATTGCCGAATCGTTCCGCGGCGATGATGCCGGGAGCGACAGCATCGAAGTCTATGGCGTTGTACTCTTTGCGGTCGCCGTTACTGCTACAGGTTGTGAAGCTGCGCAGCGTAAAGAAATCGGTTCTGCGGCTCGTATTCCCTCCCTCACCGTGGAACAGTTCAATGGGAAGATTGTGTTGTTCGATATAATTGCGCAATCCCTGCAGGTGGGAGATGCTCAGGTCTGCTTCCACCGGGCCGGAATAATCACCCAGCTCCACCCTGTCGGCCTGCGGTCCCAGGACGGCGATTTTCCTGATCTTACCGGATTGCAACGGGAGTGCTTTTGTACCGGTGGATGCTACCGGTTCATTTTTCAGCAGGACAGGACTCTTCGTCGCTATCTCCAGCGCCAGGTCGTTGTGTGCAGGGTCGTTGATGATGTCCTGTCTGATCCTGGAATAAGGTACGATCGCTGGAGGATCAAACTCGCCCAGCCGCATGCGGATGGTCATCATATTAATTAATGCCCTGTCAATATCTGTCATGGTGATTAGGCCTAGTTGTATAGCTTCCAGTGCATTACTCTGGTATTCTCCACCGCAGTCAGAGTCAACTCCGGCCTTCAAACCAGCTGCAGTTGCCTCCACTCCATCTTTAAGAAAATGATGTCCCTGGAAGATGTCGGAGATGGCTCCACAATCGCCCGTCACATATCCATTCATGCCATATGTTTTTCTGGCAACGGAGTCTACAAGAAATATGCTGGCGGACACCGGTACTCCGTTTACGGCGTTGTATGCCGTCATGATGGAGGGGAGATTGTCCTTTTCTATCAGAGCTTTGTAGGGGGTGAGGTAGTACTCACGCATATCCCGTTCATCCAACTCAGAGTTGCCATTATGGCGGTTATATTC
>JAAYGM010000238.1 GCA_012727735.1 Bacteroidales bacterium
GGAAATTTGGGCTCCATCAGTAATCTTTTGTATGCCACACTACCCGGATCGTTTTTTATCCCCGCCAGATCTTCATAATACCAGATAATCAGGTCACCCAGCAACATCACATGGTTGGCAGAGTTCATGGCCGGATCGGCCGTATCACCGTTCCACAGTTCCCAGATGGTGGTCGCACCTTTCTCAATCATATATCCCCAGCTGGGATAGGTGGTGTTAGTCGCGATCCTGTAGGCCAGATCCACGTTCCCGTGTTGTGTGAGCCCCCGCATCAGTTGCTGAATACCCAGCACACCGGTACTTACATGTCCGCCAAAATCCACCTCTGTTTTCTGAACAATATTCTCAAACAATTTCTCTTCTTCTCCTTCGGGTACCAGTCCCAGCTGAAGCGAAAGGATATTGGCGGTAACGGTGTTATTGTCATACAGAACTGAGTCGGCATTGAAATATTTCGCATTGTAGGTCTCTTTTATTTTTGCTGCCAGCGTTTCAAATCCGGGGATATCATCCTGGTTTCCCGAAATCTCCGCAAATTCAACCATCAGTTGCAGCAGGCTGTAATACATGGTGGTACTTAGCACCGCTCCGGCTGTCTTCCGTGCCGGATCCTGCGAATGAATAAGATCCTGTCTTTCGGGTGGCATACACCAATCGCCATAGGCATCTTTGGTCACTATATAATCCTGCATGGACACCTGCTCTATACGTTCAAGGTATCTTTTCATTGATGGATAATGCTTTTTGACCGGAGCGGTGTCACCATACTGATGACTGAGCATCTTCATCGCGTAGAAATAAGCTGCCGGCCACGTCACATCATCGTGCCAGAGGGTCCAGTAACGGGGAGAAACAACGGAGATACTTCCTTCCGGGCTTTGTGAATCCTCGATATCCTGCACCCACTTACTGTAAAGCAGTGCATTATCGAGGATGAACGCTTCCCCGAAGCATCCGGTGGCACGGTCACCCAGCCATCCCTGCCGTTCATCACGCTGCGGACAATCGGTTGGCATACCGCGGTAGTTCCCGCGGATACCCCAGTAGGCATTTTTAAAGGTCTGGTTGATAATCTCGCTGGAGGTCTCGAACTGACCTGTTGTCTCCATCCTGTCGTAGACAACCCTCCCGGTGAAGTGCGACAGCGCAGGTTGTTCATCCAGACCCGAAATCTCCACAAACCGGAATCCATGGTAGACAAACGAGGGCTCCCAGCTGAAAGGGCCATCTTCCGCGGGGGTGTACACATCGATCACTCTGGCTCCGCGTATGTTGGCCAGATAGAGGGTGCTGTCAGGATTAAGCAACTCCGCAAACCGGAATGTGACAGGTTGATCCTTCTTTCCCTTCAGGTTGTTGATACGCAACCACCCCACCATGTTCTGTCCCATATCGAGGATATATTTACCCTCCTCAAGCCGGGTAATTTGGATGGGCCGGATCTCTTCCATCACCCGCAGATTGGGGTTCGGCTGAGCGGTAAGCTCACCTGCCGGTGCTTCCATAATTTCGGCCGCCACCCAGTTATGCGCATCAAAGCCGGTGGCATTCCACCCCTCCATCTCCAGACGGGCGTCATACTCCTCACCA
>JAAYGM010000239.1 GCA_012727735.1 Bacteroidales bacterium
AGGAGTAGGCCACGCAGCAGGAGACGATCAGTATGGCCGCCACCTTCACCCCCCTGAGACGGAGTGCGAACGCCCAGTTGTTGCCCATGTTCAAGAACAGGAACAGGGAGGCGGTGATCAGCAGCAGTACTGCTGCGACCCAGAGATTTCTTCTTATCGTTCCTACTTTTTCCATAACAGCATCACCAGAAAGATCACAGCACCAATAATACTTACCGACACACCAATAGGGATCTCATAGGGATAGATCACCACCCTCCCTGCAATATCGCACAACAAGAGGAAGATGGCACCCGAAAGTGCCACATAGGGGAGTGTCTTTTTCAGGTTATCACCGAACAGCAGGCTCACCACATTGGGCACGATCAGCCCCAGAAAAGGGATGGCACCAGCAGTGATTACCACGGCGCTGACGGTGAGGGAGACACAGAAGAGGCCGATGTTCATGACCGCCCTGTAGTTGAGGCCCAGGTTCCGGGAGAACTCCTCACCCATCCCTATCACGGTGAACTTGCTGGCGTAGAGATAAGTGACAGCGATGGCGGGCAGGCTGAGGTAGATCAGCTCATAACGCCCCTGCAGGATCCCCGAGAAGTCACCCATCATCCAGGCGTTGCTGTCCTGCACAATATTCATCCTGACGGCGATAAGGGTGGTGACTGAGCCGATGATGCCGCCGAACATCAACCCCACCAGCGGCACGAAGACCACATTGCGGAAGCGTATCTTGCGCACGATGGCAAGAAAGAGTATGCTGGCCAGGAAAGTGAAGAGGAAAGCGAGCAGCATCTTCATCGCCGTGCCGGCTGCGGGGACGAATAATAGAAAGATCAGAAGCCCCATCTTGGCTGCTTCAAGCGTACCGGCAGTGGTAGGTGCCACGAACTTATTCTGGGTCATCTGCTGCATGATAACACCCGAGACACTCATCCCCACACCAGCAAGTAACAGCGCGGCGGTACGTGGTATGCGGCTGATGGTGATCAGCGCCAGCTTATCCATGTCGCGGCCGATGATATCGGCCATGGAGATATCGGCCACCCCCACAAAGAGTGAGAGGGCTGCAGAGAGAAGCATGATAACCGTCAGGACAAAAAACCTCAATGGACCTCCTTTATTGATAAAGCAAAGGCCGATAAAATGGTGTTATCGGTCTTAAAAAGCTGTGATAATAAGTTTTAAGCAACAAAGGTAACAGTCATAGTACCCCTTCGCAATACCTATAAAGGGGTATTAAAGCTTCATTTTTCCGGGTATACTCACTATTTATGGGTATATGCCCAGCAGATCAGAGCTGCCACGCATTGATGCGGGCTATCGCCTCCTCTGTCTTTTCGCGGCTGTTGAACGCGGTCAGCCGGAAATAGCCCTCCCCCTTCGATCCGAAACCCACACCGGGGGTACCCACAATATGGCACTCTTCCAGCAGGCGGTCGAAAAAGGCCCACGAGTCGAGGCCGGCAGGACATTTCATCCATACATAGGGAGCGTTCTCGCCTCCGAAAACTGTCAATCCTTTCTCCATCAGCCCTGCACGAATCATTCCGGCATTCTGCATGTAGTAGGAGACCATCTCATCCACCTCCTTCTGTCCCTGCGGTGAGTAAACCGCTTCGGCAGCACGCTGGATGATATACGCTGTACCGTTGAACTTGGTGGACTGCCGGCGGTTCCATAGCCGGTGCAATGAGACCTCTTCCCCTCCCGGGGTCTTCACCTTCAATGCTTCCGGCACCACCGTATAACTACAGCGCACACCCGTGAAGCCGGCATTCTTTGAGAAGGAACGGAACTCAATGGCACACGCCTGCGCCCCCTCGATCTCATAGATACTGCGCGGGATCTCCTTGTCCCTGATAAAAGCCTCATAGGCCGCATCGAAGAGGATCAGGCTATTATGCTCCAGTGCCCAGTCGACCCACTTACTGAGCTCACCCCTACTCATGACGGTACCGGTAGGGTTGTTGGGGTAACAGAGATAGACGATATCGGCTCTCTCTGCCGGGATGGCAGGCAGGAAACCATTCTCTTCATCACATGCGAGCAGGATGGTTTGATCGGAACGGCCGATCCGCATGATGGTGCTGTCCAGGTAAACGGGATAGACAGGGTCTGTGATGGCGACAATATTGTCACCACCCAGGATATCTCCGATATTCCCCGTATCGCTCTTGGAGCCGTCGCTCACGAAGATCTCACCGGGAGTGATGGCGATCCCCCTCCGCTGAAAATCTGTCTCCGCGATCTTCTCACGCAGAAAAGCGTAGCCCTGTTCCGGCCCGTAGCCACGGAAGGTCTCTTTCACAGCCATCTCATCCACCGCCCTGTGCAGCGCGTCGGTTACCGCAGCTGATATGGGCAGCGTGACATCGCCAATCCCCAGGCGGATGATATCCGCATCGGGATGTGTAGCGGTGAATTGCTTTACTTTGTCGGCAATTCTGCTAAAGAGGTAGCTCTCTCCGAGCTGAAGGTAGTTATCGTTGATCTGGAACATAGAATATCAATGAAGAATTAAAAAATTAAAAATGAAGAATATGCATCATCAGATTACCGGAACATCTGATCAAACCTCTCCTTTAAACACGAAGTGGGCATCGCCGGTAAGATAGACCCGGTTGAGGTCTCTGTCCCACTCCACCTCAAGAATGCCCCCTCTGAGCTGTACGTTCGCCCGTGGTTCTGTCCGGCCGGTCAACGCTCCTGCCACCACCGAGGCACAGGCGCCGCTGCCACAGGCAAGAGTCTCGCCGCTGCCTCTCTCCCACACACGCATCCTGAGATGGGCCCTGTCGGTGATCTCAATGAACTCGGTGTTGGTACGTTCGGGGAAAAGCGGGTGATGTTCAATCTTCGGCCCCATTTTCTCAATCTCCAGCGAGTCGATATCCTCCATAAAAATCACCGCATGGGGGTTGCCCATGGAGACAAAGGTGATCTCAACCACTTTGCCATCGATCTCCACAGGGTAGTTGACCATTTCAGGCAGGGTGGTCTGAAAATGAGCGGTATCGCCGGCAGAAAAGATGGCGTTTCCCATATTGACGCGGATAAGTTCTACCAGGTTCGTTACCGGATTCACCGTCAGGCTGAGCTGTTTGATGCCCG
>JAAYGM010000240.1 GCA_012727735.1 Bacteroidales bacterium
CACGCAGCATCTCCTCCCTGGCCAGAATAAAAAATCGGGTGAAGTTTCTTTTGTTGGTCTCAATACCATCCGCGAGGACCTCCAGACCATACATCTCAGCAGCGAGTGAGCTGCATATTGCAGCTGTCCCTGTCAACCCCCTGTCGCGTATCTCTTTTGCAGCCAGGGCGGTATCATCATGCTCCACCACCCTGATTCCGGGAAGTGTGTCGAGAAAATCCTCACACTGCATCAGCGCCATAGGATGTGACATCACCTCTTTCACGTCTTGTAACGCCTGGCCTGGAAGAGTTGCCAGTGAATGCGTTATACGCAGCTTATGCTCACCTGCTATCTGCAGATTATTCATTTTCAGAAGATCGTGGTTTTGCAACAGACTCCCGGCAATGGTATTTTCAATGGCCATGACACCAATAAGCATCGGATCTTTTTCGGCCTCCGCAAAAATATCGCGAAAAGTGCTGCAGGGAACAATCTCCAGCTCTTCACCCCAGAAATACCTGCGGGCCGCAATCTCATGATATGCACCGGCTCCACCCTGAATAGCTACTCGTTTCATACAATCTCATTCTTTATTATCGCTCAAAAAAAAAATCCCATCGTGTAATCGACAGGATTTTTTTTATCTGATATGACTTTTTAACTTATTCACATTCTGCATATAAAATCCTGCCTTTACCTACTAAAGTAAAAGTAAAACCAGAAAGAAAATGCAAAAGTTGAATTGTTCACTTTGTTACTGTTTTGTGAATAATAAATGCAAATGTACAACTTTTTTCATATAACCAAATAAAAAAGACAAAAAAAAAGATTGCAAATTATGAATCACAAAAAACCTCCCGTTTTTACAAAATCTGCAGACAGATATTGTAAAATATTTCTATATTTGCACATTGAAAGCCCACTAACAAATATTAACCCTGAAATACATTAAAATGTTTAAAAATCATCCTAAAGGATTAATTGTACTGGCCCTCACTAATATGGGCGAAAGGTTCGGATATTATACTATGCTGGCTATCCTCACCCTTTACATGCAGGCCAAATTTGGTTTCACCTCCTCTACAACCAGTATCATATACGGTGTTTTCCTGGCGGTTGTCTATTTCTTCCCGGTGTTTGGCGGCGTACTGGCCGATAAAGTGTTAGGCTACGGGAAAACGATTCTCATGGGTATTATCATCATGTTTTTCGGGAAATTATTCATGTCGATCCCGGTAGAGAACAACGATTTCGGGAAGCTGATTCTCTTTTTTGCTTTGTTTTTGATAGCCGTTGGAACTGGTTTCTTTAAAGGAAACCTACAGGCGCTGGTAGGCAAGATGTACGATGATCCCCGATATAGCAAGAACAGAGATATCGCCTTTTCCATCTTCTACATGTTCATCAACATAGGGGCTTTCTTTGCTCCCATTGTGGCAAATAGCATCAACAACCAGGTGCTGGCAGCTGAAAGCTTCGTATATGATGCGAGCGTACCGAGCAATTTCGTAGTGCTTAATGACGAAGCAGAGGCAGTTGACCGAGACACCTTTATCGCTCAATTCCTTCCTCCCGAGCAACAACAGCTTAGCGGGAGAGAGTTCGACAACGCGCTGAGCCAGGCCAAGAAAGCCCAGAAGGCAGTCTTCACCAATGATATCGAAAATGCACTGTTCAACCTGCGGGCTGCCGGGTTGCATCAATACACCCTGGCAGGTAAAATACCCGACCCCTCTATGGCACTCAGCACGCGGGAGTATGAACTGATGCAGAGTCGTGATCCTGCCGATGCTGTAGCCAAAGAGGCCATCCGCGCGAAGGTAGCCTCCGTTCATGTGACTGATGAGACCATCGGGGGAGATACATCACCCGATGCCTTCGCACGGAACTTTGGCGAGTTTTATGTGACAGGATCGCTATCAAAATCCTATAACCTCGCCTATCTTGTAGCCGCCCTGAGCGTGGTCTTTTCATGGTTAGTTTTCCTTCTCTTCAAAAAGACCTGGAAGCAATACGACAGAACAGCCAAACAGGAGAAAGCGGATCTGGCACACGAAGGCAAAACCGCTATCACCATGTCCAAAGCAGAGGTGAGAGAAAGGATGGTGGCACTGTTCCTGGTCTTTTTCGTCGTTATCTTCTTCTGGATGTCGTTCCACCAAAATGGCCTCACGATGACATTTTTCGCACGTGATTACACGGTGAGCACCATTTCACCTGCCTGGGGCATGGTGTTCAATATGTTCCCACTCCTTTTTTTCATCCTATTCCTGTATGGTGTTTATCTTTCAACCATAGGCCTTTTAGGTGGTAAACCCAACAAAAAGACAGGATTGTTGCTCACTGTCGCGGGACTGGCCGGACTAATTGGCTATTACTTCATCAACGTGAGCGGTATTGAGCTGCCCAGCAAGATAACCCCTCAGATTTTCCAGCAGTTTAACCCCTTATTCATCATTATCCTCACGCCGCTAACCGTCGCATTCTTCACCTTCCTTATACGAAAAAAGAAAGAACCGTCGGCACCCAAGAAAATCGGGATAGGGATGATCCTTGCCTCGCTGGGATTCGTGGTGTTGCTTGTGGGCTCCATTGGCTTGCCTGCACCGGCTGACCTGACAGGGGTGTCTGACGTTCTGGTATCCCCGGGGTGGCTGATTGGCACCTATTTCGTGCTCACCCTGGCCGAGCTTTTCCTGAGTCCCATGGGACTATCGTTCGTTTCCAAGGTTGCACCTCCGCAATATAGCGGACTTATGCAGGGGGGGTGGCTTGCCGCAACCGCTATCGGCAACCTTCTGGTGGGTGTCATGGGTGTCTTCTGGGATAAGATGTCGCTGTTTGCATTCTGGGGAGTGCTTATCACCTGCTGTATCCTTTCTGCGATCTTCATCTTCTCCATCATGGGTCGCCTGGAAAAGGCTACCGGCGACAGGTAATACTAGTTCGCAGCATACAAACAGGGGGCTGTCCATTTGTCGGGCAGCCCCCTGTCGCGGCTTACCACCATCTCTGCCACGCTTTAAATATGCAGGAGAATAAATACCATCACCCGTTGATAACTTCTTCCTATAACCCGGAAAAGCTTCCCCATTTTTCAGTATATTTGTCGTACAGAGATTCCAAAAAAGATATATATTTAGCATGCAACCATTTGTACATTTACATGTCCACTCGCAATATTCACTACTCGACGGTCAGGCAAGTATTCAGCGCCTGGTAGACAAAGCCACGGGTGACGGAATGAAAGCCATCGCACTGACCGATCACGGAGCGATGTACGGAATCAAGGAATTCCTCAATTACTGTAACAAAAAGAATGCTCCTGTAAAGGCTGAGATAAAAAAACTGCACAATGAGATTGAATCGCTGGAAAAGAGCGGAGAAACGACAGTAAAAACAACACAGCTCCGTGATCAGTTGACGGAAACAGAGAAGAGATTATTCAAACCCATCGTGGGATGTGAATGTTATCTCGCACGACGTGACCGTTTCTCTCAATCCGACAAGATTGACGGCAGCGGATGGCACCTCGTGGTACTGGCAAAAAACCTGAAGGGTTACAGAAACCTTATCAAGATCGTCTCCAAGAGCTGGACTGAAGGATTTTACTACCGCCCGCGTATCGATAAAGAGTTACTTGAGCAATATAGTGAAGGCCTGATCGTCTCTTCAGCATGCCTGGGCGGTGAGATATCAAGGAAGGTGGACAGCGGACAGACAACCGAAGCCGAAGAGGCTGTGCAATGGTATAAGAGGGTCTTCGGAGACGATTATTACCTGGAACTGCAGCGCCATAAAACAGATCGGCCTGATGCCGACCAGACAACCTTTCCCAAACAGGAGAGAGTGAATGAGGAGTTGATCCGCATAGCAAAAAAATATGATGTAAAGCTGATCGCGACCAACGATGTTCATTTTGTGAACGAAGAGGATGCCGATGCGCATGACAGACTTATCTGTCTGAGCACGGGAAAAGATTTTGATGATCCGAACCGGATGCATTACACCAAACAGGAGTGGCTGAAAACGACGGAAGAGATGAACCGCATCTTCTCCGATATTCCCGAAGCGTTAACCAACACACTGGAGATTGCAGAGAAGGTGGAGTTTTACTCCATCGATCATTCGGCTCTGATGCCCTTTTTCCCAATCGATCCAGCCTTCGGTACCGAGAAGATGTATAAACAAAAGTATCCGGAAGCGTTGCTCGAAAACGAATTTGGCAAAGAGACCTTTCATCGTCTGGGAGATTACGACAAGGTGATCAGGGTGAAGTTGGAATCAGATTACCTGGCACACCTCACTAAAATTGGAGCCCATAAACGCTATGGTGAAGTGCTCACGGATGAGATCTCTGAGCGTCTTCAATTCGAGCTGGACACGATCAAGAACATGGGATTCCCGGGTTATTTCCTCATCGTGCAGGATTTCATCAGTGCGGCCAGGAAGATGGATGTGGCTGTAGGTCCCGGCCGCGGCTCTGCGGCAGGCTCTGCGGTAGCATACTGCCTGGGGATCACGGATATAGATCCATTGAAGTATGACCTGCTGTTCGAACGTTTTCTCAACCCCGACCGTATCTCCATGCCCGATATAGATATCGACTTCGACGATGAGGGACGCGGGAAGGTGTTGCGATGGGTGACAGAGAAGTATGGGAGCGAGAGGGTAGCACATATCATCACCTATGGAACGATGGCGACCAAATCATCGATCAAGGATGTGGCACGTGTACACAAACTACCGCTATCGGAATCAAACAGGCTCGCAAAATTGATTCCCGACAGGATACCTAACCTGAAGAAAGTAAACCTGAAAGCAGCGATCGAGAATGTGCCCGAACTGCACCAGGCAGCCAACAGCAGCGACCCGTTGATAAGGGACACACTTAAATATGCCGTGATGCTGGAGGGAAACGTGCGGAACACGGGTGTACATGCCTGTGGTGTCATCATCGGCCAATCAGATATTTCTGACATTGTCCCCATCAGTACCGCCGAAGACAAAGAGACCAAAGAAAAGCTGCTGGTCACGCAATATGAAGGGTCTGTGATCGAAGAGACAGGGTTGATCAAGATGGACTTCCTTGGACTCAAGACCCTTTCCATCATCAAAGATGCACTTGCCACCATCGAGCAGACCCGCGGTATCAAGGTGAATATCGACACCATAGACATGGAAGATGAAACCACCTACCGCCTCTACTGCAACGGACAGACCACCGGCACCTTCCAGTTTGAGTCGGCAGGGATGCAGAAATACCTGAAGGAACTTCAACCGAGTAAGTTCGAGGATCTCATCGCCATGAACGCGCTCTACCGCCCGGGACCGATGGATTATATCCCCTCCTTTATCGCCCGTAAGCATGGCAGGGAAGAGATCAAGTACGACCTGCCCATCATGGAGAAGTACCTGAGTGAAACATACGGTATCACGGTCTATCAGGAACAGGTGATGCTTCTCTCCCGCCTGTTGGCCGACTTCACGCGGGGACAGTCGGATGAATTGCGTAAGGCGATGGGCAAGAAGCTGATTGACAAGATGACAGCGCTTAAACAGAAGTTTCTTGCCGGAGGGAAGAAGAACGGCTATGATGAAAAGACCCTTCTCAAGATCTGGGGCGACTGGGAGAAGTTTGCCTCTTATGCCTTCAACAAGTCACACGCCACCTGTTACTCATGGGTAGCCTACCAGACAGCATGGCTGAAAGCCAACTATCCATCTGAATATATGGCTGCCGTGCTCTCCAACAACCTGAACAACATCACGGAGATCACGAAATTCATGGATGAATGCAAGGCAATGGGCATGAATGTCCTCTGTCCCGACGTAAACGAATCATTCCTTAAATTTTCGGTAAACAGTGACAGTGATCTCCGTTTCGGACTGGCCGCCATTAAAAGTGTGGGACATGGAGCTGTGACGGATATCATCGCGGAGCGGACAAAAAACGGCCCTTTTAAAGATATCTTCGATTTTGTTGAGCGGGTGAACCTATCGTCCTGCGGAAAGAAAAACATAGAGGCCCTGGCGCTTGCCGGTGCATTTGATTCGTTACCGGGCATGCACAGGGAACAGTTTGTCGCAGTGAACAGCAAAGGGGAGGAGTTTCTCGAAACACTGGTTCGATACGGGAATAAATATCAGCAGGAAAAAGAGACATCCATCAATTCTCTCTTCGGTGATGACACCTCTTTCCAGATTGCCCGTCCGGAGATTCCGCAGGCAGCACGCTGGTCAGACCTGGAGAAGCTGAACAAAGAGCGTGATCTGATCGGCATCTATCTCTCAGCACATCCGCTGGACGATTATGAATTTATCCTGAAATATATTTGCAATGCCGACACCTCAAGATTGCAGGATCTCGATGCCATCAACGGCAAGGATATCACGTTTGGCGGGATCATCACAGCGGTACGCGAGGGACAGACCAAAAGAGGGTCGCCCTATACCATTTTCAAGCTTGAGGATTATACAGGCAGTTACGATATTGCCCTCTTCAGTGAAGACAGTGTCAATTTCGGCCGATATGCACGGATCGGATTGTCTGTCTATATCACAGCAAGGGTACAAGCCAAACGATACCGCCAGGATGAGCTGGAGGTGAAGATATTATCTATCAGCTTACTTTCGGAGATGAAAGATAAGCTGGTCTCTAAAATCACACTTCAAATCCCTCTTTCTGAACTAAATGACACCACGGTTGCAGAATTATCGGCACTTGTGAAAAACAATTCCGGAAATGCATTGTTATATTTCCAAATAATCGGTGAGGAATCACATATGAATATCCAGCTTTTCTCACGACCTGCACGGATCCAGGTGAATAAACATTTCATCGATTATTTGAGGGATAATCTATTTATAGACTTTAAAATCAATTAATCAAATAACAAATAAAACAGACAGAAATGGCGCTACAAATTACAGACGCAAACATAGAAGAGGTATTGCAGACAGACAAGCTGGTAATCATCGACTTTTGGGCAGAATGGTGTGGTCCCTGCAAGATGGTCGGACCAATCATTGATCAGATCAGCGAAGAGTATAAAGAGAAGGTGACAGTGGGCAAACTGGATGTAGACAACAACGATGACACCACATCGAAATATGGCATTCGCAATATCCCTACCGTACTGTTCATTAAAAATGGTGAGGTGGTGGATAAAGTGGTTGGTGCGGGTCCGAAGAATATGTTCACCGATAAGATTGATAAACTGCTATAAAGTGAACTATTCAGGAAATCAATTTGACCAGGTGACATCTTATGATACAAAAAAGCATCCCAACTTAACAAGCGGGATGCTTTTTTTGTAGGCATGTCAGTTAATATTCGTCCTCGTTAAAGAAGAAATCCTCTTTACTTGGATAGTCAGGCCAGATATCCTCAATCGATTCAAATACCTCACCCTCTTCCTCTATCTCCTGAAGATTCTCAATCACCTCCAGCGGCGCACCCGAGCGCTGGGCAAAGTCAATCAATTCATCTTTTGTAGCTGGCCAGGGAGCATCTTCCAGTCTCGATGCCAGTTCAAGTGTCCAATACATAGAAATATCTTTTTTTAGTTGTTTGTTCCAAATTTTCGGCAAATGTATAAAAAGTTTTCATATATCACCTTGTTCCCAGAAAATTTCTTCCGATGTTTTGTTACTTTCCTCTCTTGCAAGGACAAAAAAGTAGTCAGAAAGGCGATTAAGGAAAACCAGCACCTCTTGGACAACGGGGAAATCATCGGCCACACGATAGACATTTCGTTCAGCCCTGCGTGAAACAGTACGGCAAATATGGGCTCTCGATGCCGCTTCATTGCCTCCGGGCAGCACAAAACGGTTTAACCGGGGAAGTGTGGCATCTATCTTATCAATCTGTTCTTCAATCCTGGCAATATCTTTATCGGTGATGATACTGGCAGCATGAGGCTGCTTGCTTTCGGTTTCTGTGGCGAGATAGGATCCGACGGTAAAGAGTTTATGCTGCAGGTAGAGAAGAAAGTCATGATGCTCCTTCTCTTTTATCTCGCAATTCAACCAACCGACATAACTGTTCAGCTCATCGATCGTTCCGTAAGACTCCAGGCGGATATGGGTTTTCTGTACGCGTGTACCACCCACAAGTGATGTAGCTCCTTTGTCGCCTGTTTTGGTATAAATAATACTTTTCTTCATTTTTCCTCTATAAATACGTTCTTTCTGTGCGGGAAACAGTGATGAGACTGCTTCATACGAAATAGTTTAATTTGTGCTGTGAGAATCGCAAAAAAACAATTCCACAATTCCTCGTGTCGAACGTGATCCTTGCACGTTCATCTTTAACGATATTGTGCCAATATTGTTTGCCCGAGCTGCAATTTAAGGGGTAAAACACCCAGAAACTATTATCATGGCTATGCTCCATCAAGGTGTCAATGGTTATTTGATTCTTATCGTCCAGGTTGACAAATATGGCATCGTAACACTTTTCCTCCCCGGCAGGCAGTACAGGTATTATTTCACTTCTCATGCCCAGCTTCTCCTGCAGACGTTTGGCAATGGCAACTGCTCCGACATCCTCTTCCACACAGGTACAGCGAGTATCGCGGGATGGAGCCGTAAGGAAAAGAGTGTTTACACCTTTTCCGGAGTTGATTTCAAGAATTGTTTTTGCATTGAAATGGTGTACAAGACGATAAGAGAGATGATTGAATCCGGAAATGACACCAGCATCGAGACCACTATCAGTGAGCACTCTTTCTATATCCTGAAAGGCATAATAGCTATAGGGGGAACGAAGAACGTTTGTGATCAGATCATAAGCGAAGGGTGAATGAATACCGTGTCCCCGCGATTGCTTCATTCGCTGCAACCATCTTAAAAGCGATATCACGATACTAACATTTTTCTATCAGCGCTACTGCGTATGCTGTTATTCCCTCCTCACGACCGACAAATCCCATCTTTTCAGATGTGGTCGCTTTAATGGAGATGGCTTCATGATCAACCCCCATTACCTCTGCCAGTTTCTGCTGCATCGCAGGGATATGCGGGTTGAGCCTGGGATGCTCAGCACATACCGTAGCATCAATGTTACCCACTGAATAACCATGTTCTGAAAGCAGAGTGATCACCTTCTTCAGAAGTATTTTACTGTCCGCATGTTCAAACTCCGGCGATGTGTCAGGAAAATGAAAACCTATATCGCGCAGGTTAGCAGCACCCAGCAATGCGTCACAGATGGCATGAACGAGTACGTCGGCATCGGAATGACCCAGTAAACCCATTCTATAATCAATCAGGATTCCACCCATCCAGAGCTCCCTTCCTTCCCGAAGTGCGTGCATATCATAACCAAAACCGATCCTGATCTTCATGACTATCGCATTAAGTTTCTGATCCCTTCAATATCGAACCCCAGTGAGAGTCTCAATGTCTGGTCCAAGGGGTTTGACTGAGCAGTAGAGAGCAGGTAAGCCGCATCAACCTGGAAAGATTTCATCCTGAAACCAGCACCAAATGCGAAGTAGCGGCGATTTCCCTTGTACTCGTTCTCATTATAGTATCCTGTCCGCAGGGAGAACTGATTATCGTAGGTGTATTCTGCTCCCAGCGACCAGATAATCTCCTTCATCTCCTCCCCGAATCCTCCCGGTGCATCACCCAGTGATTTGAATATACCTCCGATGGAAGAGATATTATTATAATCGTCGATGCGCTGTTGTGCCTCATCGGCACTTTCATTATTGTCATGCAACTGCGGTGTGGGTACCAGCAGCTTGTTGAGGTCAACACTGAACGAGATGCTGTTCTTCTCATCTATCGGTAAGCCCAACGATGCTCCTACTCTCAGGTTAGCAGGAAGAAACATGGAGCTGGCCCCACCATCGTACGAGATTTTTGTCCCGATATTGGAAAGAGTGACGCCAAAACCCAGCAGTGCTTCTGAACGGCCCAGGGTGATATAGGATTCATTATACCCTGCGATATCAGCAGCAAAAGCATTTCCAGGAGTGGTCTCGTCATTGCCCGTGGAATAATCGCCACGGATGTAGCGGAGGGTGACCGCACCGGAGAATTTCTCGGTGAGCTTCCTGGAGTAAGCCACATCCAGTGCGAACTCATGCGGTGAAACAGACTGCCAGAACTCTCCGTTCATATCGGCAATATCGATATTACCCAGTGAGAAATAACGCAGCGATGCACTGATAGCACTTATATTATCGTTTCCCGGCTTCCAGTATCCCGAAGCGTACAAAAGATTGATATCGCTTACCAGTTTACTTAACCAGGGAGTGTAGGAGAATGAGACCCCCGCATTGCTGGTGATAAAAGGATACTTCGCCGCGTTCCAGTGTTGCGAATAAACATCGGGCATGGTGGCGGCACCCATGTCGCCCATTCCTCCGCCTCTGGCATCGGGTGCGAACTGCAGAGAGGGCATCGCAACAGGTATGGGATTATAATCCTGAGCCGGTGTGATATTACTCACCAGAGCAAACAAGCAGAAGAACAAAAATGAGGTTAATAATCTGTTCATGTTGTAACGATATTACTGTAGGATGAAATATTATTTCACCCTGAAATCCATCAGTTTTCTCTCTTCGATATAGCCCTGCAGATGGTCGTCAATTGTTACCGGTCCGATACCTGCGGGAGTACCAGTAAAGATGAGATCCCCGATTTTCAGCGTAAAGAATTGGCTAATATACGAAATAATCCGGTCCACCGTATAGATCATCTCTTTTGAATTGCCTTGCTGCACCGTTATATTGTTGATGTCCAGATGAAAATCAAGATTCTGCACATCAGCCACCATGTCCTTTGAAATGAACGTTCCCACAGCAGCAGAATTATCAAAGCTTTTCGCAATCTCCCAGGGCAACCCTAGTTCTTTCTGTTTTCTCTGCAGATCGCGTGCAGTAAAATCGATTCCTACGGTTATCTCATTATAATAGCGATGTGTAAACCGCTCATCAATGTTTTTCCCTAAACGGTTAATCTTCACCACCAGCTCTGTCTCGTAATGCACCTCTTCAGAAAAACCGGGCAGGAAAAAGGGTTTACCATCTTTGAGCAGGGCGGTGTCCGGTTTCATAAACAACACAGGTTCCTTACTCTCGAACGTACGTTTCATCTCCTTATTGTGAGAAGCGTAATTAAGTCCAACAGCAAATATCTTCATGATCTCAGACGGTTAAACATCACAGCAAGATGCGCATATAGCGAAGTATTTTGCAGGACAACACCCTCGGGCACACGAATTCGGAACGGTGTAAAATTCCATATCGCCTTAATACCACCATGAATCATGAACTCAGACACCTCCTGTGCAATACCGGGGGGTACGGTAAGCACACCTATCTCCGCATTAATTTTTTCGTTTTTCTGGATGAATTCACTGGTATGAAAAACGGGAATATTGTTTATTCGCTTATTGACTATGGAAGCATTCACATCGAAACCGGCAATTATTTTTAATCCGAACTGTTCCAGCCCGGAATCAGATAAGAGCGCTGCACCCAGGCTTCCAACACCAAAGACTACTGCACTGTGTGTTTTGGTGAATCCCAGGAAGCTCTCCAGCACATTAATCAACTCCTCAATCTCGTAACCTACTCTTGTCTTCCCGCTAATGTCCACATACGAAAGATCTTTGGCTATCTGAGAAGCAGAGACATCAATTTTTTTCGCAATCTGAGTGGACGACACAATTGACTCTCCCTGGCTTTGAAGTAATTTGACATACGACAAGTACCAGGGAAGCCTTCTGAGTGCCGGCTCAGGTATTTTAGCGGAATATATCTGTTCTGACATACCTTTCCTGTTCTTAAATAATTCACAGAAATTAATATTTTCGATGCTGCCAGGAATTTCCTGTTCTGCTCTTTACATCACAAAAAGAGATACAAAGATACGTTTATTTGGAGAAATTTCAGAATCTTAAGCTACATTTAAAGATAAATTTCTTTAATTGTTTCTGCATAAAACCGTATCTTTGCAACAATATAGAATTTCCCTGATTGCTGCAGGTTCATTTATAATCAAAATAAAACATGAATACTTTTAGTCTGAAACTAATATATCCGCTTACTGGTGCTGCCCTGCTTGCATCATGCGGCAAGAACAAACCAGCGGAGCCTGCAAGGCCGTTGAACATTGTTTATATTATGACCGATGATCACACACGGCAGATGATGAGCTGTTATGATGACCGTCATGTAGAAACACCAAACCTTGACAGGATAGCAGAAAAGGGTGTCAGGTTCACCAACGCCTACGTAGCCAACTCCATTTCTGCTCCCAGCCGCGCCTGCCTTCTGACAGGAAAACACAGCCACAAAAATGGGAAGATTGACAATAGAAGCCCGTTTGACGGAAGTCAGCAGACTGTGCAGCAACTGCTGAAGGAGGCAGGTTATCAGACAGCAATGATTGGTAAATGGCACCTGGACAGCCAACCAACCAATTTCGACCATTGGGAAATTCTTCCCGGACAAGGCAGTTATTACAATCCCGATTTCATCACCCCCGAAGGGAGGAAACAGTATGAAGGTTATGTGACGAACATCATTACCGATATGGGGATCAACTGGCTGGAAGAGGAACGTAGCCGGGAACAACCCTTTGTGCTCTTCCTCCATCACAAGGTGGCACACCGCAACTGGATGGCTGACACCACCCATCTGCCATTATACGAGGATAAAACGTTTGAACTACCTGCCAATTTCTATGATAATTATGAAGGACGCATCGCGGCTCAACAACAGGAGATGCGCATTGCCAGCGACCATGACATGGATCTGGTGAACGACCTGAAGATGATCCATCCGGACGTGGAGACCCGTCTTTCCGATGCCTACATCCACGGAGAATACGCACGGCTGGACCCGGAACAAAAAGCGGCATGGGATGCGCACTATCACCCTATCATCGATGCCTTCTATGCAGCCGATCTCACAGGGGATGAACTGGCAGAATGGAAATACCAGCGTTATATGCGTGATTATGCCAAAACGATTCAATCACTCGATGAGAATATTGGCCGTCTGCTGGATTATCTGGAAGCGAATGATATGCTGGAGAACACGGTCATCTTCTACACCTCCGACCAGGGATTCTATATGGGTGAGCATGGCTGGTTCGACAAGCGGTTCATGTATGAAGAGTCGTTCAGCACACCACTGGTGATGCAGCTTCCCTCATCATTCAAAAAACGGGGTGATGTGGATCTCCTGGTGCAGAACATTGATTTCGCGCCAACAATGCTGGCGCTGGCGGGGGTAGAGATCCCGGAAGATATACAGGGTGAATCGCTGCTGCCTCTGCTGAGAGACAAAAAGGCGCCGAAGAACTGGAGGAAGTCACTCTACTATCACTATTACGAATATCCGGCGGAACATGCCGTGAAACGCCATTATGGTGTAAAAACGGAACGGTATAAGCTGATACATTTCTACAACGACATAGATACGTGGGAACTGTACGATCTTCACAACGACCCTACTGAGATGAATAACTTGTACGGCAAAGAAGGATACCGTGAGATCACCGGGGAGCTGAGACAGGAGCTTCAAAGGTTGCAACAGTATTATGATGACCCCATACGTGAAGAGATTCCCATTTAAGGATTATTGAAAACAATGCACAGCGGCTGAAGAAGCTACTTTAAACCTCTTCATCCATGATCCCCTCCTCCTCCTGATTCAGAGGGATTACTTTTGTCACTTTGGAGCCTTTTAAAAGGGGAGAAATTTTATCGGTAATAATCGCTTTGTGGTATGAGCTACCCTGATGTAGTATAAAAGCAGCTTCGCTTTCATAGCTTTCGTAGATGAAGATTTTCGCTGGATCATCCTCACTCAGCAACACATCATATACGAAACACCCCTCTTCATTCTCCAGCGTTTGTGCCTGCATCTCCAGGAGAAGATCAATCGCTCTGTCTGCATCTTTCTCATCGAAAGTGAATTCAACAATGATCACATATGGATCTTCCATATCCTGAGCCAGCGCTGACGAAATATTTGCCACCATAGCGGCACATAAAATCATACAAAACAGAACAATTTGCTTTTTCATGCGATGAATATTTTTTATTGTCAATAATTAACCGGCACATCTATCAGTGCCTGACACCTTTGATCTCGCGTAATACAGCTCTCACTGATCCAATCTTCAGGTTTGTATCAATAACCACAGGAGTACGGTTTGCATCGTTGGTGATGGAGGCTTTGAGTGCCTCCTTCTGATCGGTGAATGCATCATCATGGATTGTCATGGAGATGTTTATCACATCATATTGTTTTCCGTCGTTTGCCTTTATTGATGAAGTACCCAGATAGTTGATATACATGTTTACAGGCTTTCTCCCTGATATAAACTGAATAAATTTTCTGTCACCAGACTGCATCCCTGTATAATCGAGATTACGTATATAAGGCAGAATGGATAGATAGTCGTAGGTGCACTGATCGGTTGTCACCACCTCATCAAATCTCTCCTCTCCATTCCACCGTCGGATGGCACGGATACTTACCTGGTCACCACTATAAGTGAACGTCTGTCGTTCAACAGAGTAATCTTTTCCTTCAAATGCCTCCTTGGTGAAGAGCAACGGACGCAGATACATGTCAATATAGGATGTGAGCGTATCGTTTACCGTGTAAAGGTTCCCGGCTAAGCCTGAGGTATTGAGCATCATCACTGTCTTGTATGCATTCTGGCCGCGATAGTTCGCCTCGGTTACAGATAGTGACCCCTTGCCTGCACGCGCATTCAGGAAGCCATAACTGAAGTATAGATCGTACTGTATCGCTTCACCACTCGAAAAGGCCTTGTTTGTTAGTTTACATTGTGCATTTATTTGCTGTATACCAAAAAAGGATAGAAGTAAAATAATTATAACGCTGTTTTTTTTGTTCATTATCATTTTTTTTGTTTCGATATTGCAGCAATTACCTCACGCCCCTGTTTTGCTGCATGCCGGCAGGGCCTCCGCTTCTACCGCCACCTGCAGGCCCTGATCCCGAAAAGGGTGAGCTCTGGCGGCTTTGCTGTCCGCTGTTTCTTTCAAGATTCGGATCCCGTCGCTTCTTCTCTACCGGTTTATTCTTTGTTATCTCCGGCGGTTTTTGCCTTATCACCGGAGTAGTGAATATATCCCACTCCTCAACGTGATCGGAATAGGCCCTTATTACCAGCATGCCAGGATAGTAAAAAACCGCCTCGGGTTGTCTCTTCTCTTCATAATTCCCGGTTGACCATATGCCGTCTTCATTTTCATCTATCACAATCCGCGCATAGATTTCACCGGGAAGCAGGTCCTGAAATCTGACCACGTTGTCTTTGACAATACTTTTCCGAAAAGGTTTATCCGTTTTATCCAGCAACTCCACGAAAGCCGGTTTACCATCGGGGATTCCAGCGATTGTTATCTCAAGGTTCCCGTACTGATCCAGCTGCTTCACAGTGAAGTTCTGATCGTATCCGTTATTCCACAGGCCATAATGACTGAAGACTGCAGCAGAATCAATGGTCAACCTATACTTTCCACCGGGCTCCCATTTTGGTCGCAGTGTATATTTACGTGGATTGAACAAAACGGTCTCCAAGAGGAATGGAACAGGTTCAAAAAGTGAGTCCACCTCTTTATAGAGCCTTACAAAGCTTGAGTCGAACAAAATCACAGGTTGTTCAAATTCAATTCTTAAAGGATTAAACAATTCAAAAGAAGATTGTACATTGGTATTGATACCCATGAATCTGACGGGTTTCTCCTCATCCTCTTCGTCCCCTTTCTCCTCTTTCTCCTTTGTCTCCGCTTGTCGTTCACGCGCTGATCTCCGTATATTGAAACTGAGTGTATCTGTGACGATTTCATTTTTATTTAATGAGTCAGTACGTATATAGTCGATTTTCATCCTGATGGAATCCTGCTGATAAACCAGTGAGTCAGTAATCCAGAGCATCAGGGTATCATTCCCGGCACTTCGCTCAGCCACATACCAGCTGTCGTCTGACCGCTCCGGGTTCAATAAGGTGAAAGAAGGTGCAGTGGTGGGTGCTGCAAAAAAGAGATTAATTCTGTGCTGTTCCGGCCGTTCATGCTTTTGCAGATACTGCCGTTGGAAATCGGACAGAAAAGAACGCAGCAGCAGATCGTCAGGTAAAAACCGGGTATAACTGACGGTCAGTATTGTGTCAACAGTGATACTGTCCACAAAAAGGGTATCCTGTCGTTGTGCAGGCATGGTTGAAGGAATGATGACAGAGTCAAGAAAAGCAACCGCTTCCTGTGGATTGTCATACTTGTAATCTCTGTTCAGATCGGCAAGTGCAAACACTTTATAACTCCCAGGAGCCATTCCCCGAACAGTGAAATTACCTCTTGAATCTGTTCTGGAGATACGCTCGAAGGGTGTATTCGTGAAGGCTGTATCCTCAAAATTGGAATGGATGCCTACATAAATACCAGTGACAGGTTCAAGCTCTTGTGCAGTAATCACTTTTCCGGAAACAGATAAGGTGTCCAGCTGATCGCCTGTAGAAAATGAGAAGACAAAATTCTCAAGAGGGTTCTCTTCGTTGTTATCCACGATCGCATCTGTAAAGTCGATTGTATAGGTGGTATTGGGTAACAGTTCATCGTTCAGTTCCACAATCGCCTTTCTCCCAACCGATCTGACCACGGGCAGACTTTGCTGAGGAGGAGTGATGAGCACCTTCTCACTGGGTGTTTTAATTTTGATGTTTTCATCAAACTCAATCTCAATCCTCTTGGGAGTGGATCGGAGTGAATTAAACTCAGGGGATGCACTTCTGACAACCGGGGGTGTTACATCATACGCCCCTCCGGTTGGAGATGCCATATTCGCACATGAATGGAACATGACAATAGCCACCATAGCCAGAAACAGAAACGAAAGAAAGGAGAAAATTTTATTCAACATTATGCAGCTTTAGTAAGAACATTGCCGTTTTCAGCACAAAAATACAATGTTTTAAGTAGTTTATTGAAAATGAAGTCAGAAAAATAGTGAAAAACCCTTTTGATGCGTAATTAAGTCATCAATCCATGGGAAGAAAGAATGGTATGTCCTATGTGACAATAGAGACATTTACGCTTATCGCAATACTCTTTCCGTAATTGTATCAGCGCCTGACTCTGTGAAGCATTCACTGGTGTGATGCCTGCAGCGCTGAATTCGGCAACAATACTGTTTCTTTCAGGTTTCAACGACTCCAGAAGCCGGAGAGCACGGTCACAATAAAGGTCGCCGCCCCTCTTCCTGCCGTACGCGAAAAGCAGGGGTGCAACCGTATTGATCAGGATTATACCGACAGACGCTTCACCCAGTCTTTTACCAATATTCGGCGATTTACTGCCAAAGGAATAGTGTGATTGCCAGTAGAGTGATGGTTCTGTTTGAAAAAGTGAGATCCATTGTCGGTTCTCCTCCTTCTCAAGTATCAACGAAAACAGACGGCCCGATTTCTGTAAAAGTGCTGCCAGTTGTGCAATTCGAAGGTGAGGAGATGATCGGGGACGAACTCTCATTTTTTTAAACAGAAACTCCTCTCTGTTTTTCAGTGCATATTTTGATTTCAGGAACAGATACTCTTTCTGCAATCCTATAAAATACTCATCATTCAGCGTGGTATCTTCCAGCATTCCCGCTTGCCCAAAAAGGAGTGCTTCTACCTGAAACAGATTATCACTCTGCTTGAGAATATAATTGAAGGGTAATGACAGGGCAAGATTCTCAAACTCATCAGCGTTCAGTCCGAATCCGAAATTGCGGCTGAGCAATACATAGAATACCTCATCCCAGGAATTGCCGAATCGGTCCAGATGCCTGAAAATATCATTAACCTTCCGTTCTAACCGCTCTAACGACAACAGACTGAGGTATGAACTGATTGTCGTCACGGGCAGGGAAGAGAGATTGTTTTTACAGGGTATGGGAGTATCACTGTACAACAGATAATCAGCATTCCTGCTAACATTTTCAGGAACTACTATTTCACATTGAGGAATCGGTTGTCTTTTTTCATTCACAACCTCCCTGTTCACTATCTCAGATACGTGAAGAATGACTGAATTGTACGCTTTATCGGTATGGTGTCCATGATTCACCCAATCAGCTGAAGTGCGGTGTATCTCCACATTTCCAGCCCACAATTTATCCCCTATCCTGATCTTGGCATTAAAAAAATCGGGACCGGCATCCGTGTTATGCATACCGGGATCAATCACCTCTATCTTGTGTCCTTCGACCGTTTCAAGAGAGCCGTGTGGAAAAAGCCTCCATTTCCACACATAATGCAGCAGTTGTTCTCTGTGGGTCATAGCAGTCAGGTTTAAAACCCAAAATTATAATTAATAATCTAAAAACCCAAACCGCTTTCATAAAAGCTGATGCAGTATAAAATGATATTGTGCGGATTTTTCACTATTTTTGTACCACTTGATTACCCCCCCTTAAAACGTGTATGCTATCTACAGAAAAAAGAAACCTCATAAGATTACTCATGCAGCAGGAGATTGTGCCTGCTATCGGATGTACTGAACCTATTTCAGTTGCTCTCTGCACCGCCAAAGCGAGCCAGGCACTGAAAAAGAGACCTGAGAAGATTGAGGCATTCCTAAGCGCAAATGTGGTAAAAAACGCCATGGGTGTGGGTATTCCAGGTACAGGCATGATTGGTCTTCCTATCGCTATTGCATTGGGCGCATTGAGAGGTAATCCGGATAATGGGCTGGAGTTGCTGAAGGATATCACACCCGAAGATGTGAAGAACGGGAAATGTTACATCGATGAGAGGAGGGTACAGGTACATCTCCATTCCGAAATCATCGATAATCTATATATTGAAATACGTTGCAGTGCCGGAGAGGATAGCTCCAGGGCGGTGATTCGCGGCAATCATACCTGCTTCTCCACTGTTGAAAGGAATGGTGAGACACTTTTCAATGAAACGATTACAGGAACAGGCGCCGCAGACAATGAGGGCAGTCTGCCTCTTACATTTCAAACCATCTGTGAATATGCCATTGAGTCGCCGGTTGAAGAGCTCTCTTTCATACTCGAAGCAGCAATGATGAACAAAAAAGTATCGGAAGAAGCATTGAGTCGTAATTACGGACACAACGTGGCAAGAAGCGTATCGAACAGGAAGGGGAGGCACATTTTCGGAGACAACCTCCACAGTCGGATGGTGATCTCCACTGCAGGTGCCTGCGATGTGAGAATGGATGGCTCTATGATGCCGGTGATGAGCAACTCGGGCAGCGGGAATCAGGGGATTGCTGCATCGATGCCCATCCTTACATATGCCGAAAATGAGCATGCTTCTGAAGAAAATCTTATCCGAGCACTGACACTCAGCGGACTACTGGTTATCTATATGAAGCAGCATCTTGGTAAGCTGTCAGCACTGTGTGGCTGTGTGGTTGCTTCTACCGGATCAAGCTGCGGCATCACCTATCTGATGGGTGGGAGTAACGAACAGATTATGTTCGCTGCCAAGAATATGATCGCGAACATCACCGGGATGATTTGTGATGGAGCAAAACCCGGATGTGCACTAAAGATAGCCAGCAGCGTATCCACCGCCACGCTATCGGCAGTGATGGCAATGGAGAATGAGGTTGTCTCATCACTGGAGGGGATTATCGATGAGGACATCGATCAAACCATAAGAAATATGGCATTAATAGGTAACAGCGGAATGCGGGAAACCGACAGGATGGTGTTGGATATTATGACAAGGAAGTAGGTTATTACAACAATTATATTTTGCAAACAACGAAAGAACTTGATTTTCAGACGAAGAAGATCAGCAAACTTGTTTGGGATTACGCACTGCCGGGCATCGTGGGGACACTGGTCATAGGACTCTACAACGTGGTAGATCGTATATTCATTGGACAGGTGGAAGGAGCACTGGCTATTTCAGGACTGACAATCACCTTCCCGGTGATGAACCTGATCTCTTCCCTGGGTATGCTTGTGGGTGCAGGTGCTGCCGCCCGCATCTCCATCAGTCTGGGTAAGAGGGACAAACATACCTCAGAACAGATACTGGGTAACTCGCTTTTGCTCACAGTAATTCTCAATGCCGTTTTTGTCACTCAGTTCTTTATCTTTCTGGAGCCTGTTCTTATGGCTTTCGGCGCCAGTGAACTCACCTACTCCTATGCACGCGATTATCTTCAGATAGTGCTACTGGGAAACGTGTTTGTTAGCCTCTGTTACAATTTCAATGCGATGATGCGCTCTTCGGGATACCCAAAGAAAGCGATGTACACCATGCTCATCGGCGCTGTGCTTAACATCATCCTAAGCCCTGTCTTCCTCTTTGTGTTCGACATGGGAATCAAGGGTGTTGCCTGGGCAACGGTGATCTCCATGTTCATCGGGATGCTGTTCGTGATGCATCACTTCACCCGAAAAAGCAGTGTGATCCGCCTTCGGTGGAGAAATGTGCGGTTGAACAAAAAGATCATTCTCTCCATTGTCTCCATCGGCCTCTCACCCTTCAGCATGCAGGTTGCCGCCTCAGGGGTAGCCGTGCTGATGAACACATCGCTGTTACGCTACGGAGGTGATCTGGCAGTGGGAGCGTATGGCATCATCAACTCCATCCTGATGATCGTGCTGATGGTTGTTCTGGGACTCAATCAGGGCACACAACCCATTATCGGTTTTAACTACGGTGCGGGCAATTACAGAAGAGTGCGAGAAACACTCTTTTATTCACTGAAAATAGCAACCATCTTCACCACAACCGGCTTTCTTATCGGTGTGCTATTCCCCAGATTACTCGCTTCCGCTTTTACCACTGATGTGGAACTGCTCAATATCACCGAAACAGGTGCACGAATTGCCGTGACGGCGCTGCCACTGGTTGGATTCCAGATCGTCTCCTCCAGTTTTTTCCAGAGTATCGGTTTTGCCGCTAAATCGATTATTCAGAGCCTGAGCAGGCAGCTGATATTTCTTGTTCCCGGCATCATCCTTCTCCCCCGCTTATGGGATCTTAACGGTTTATGGATTGCGATGCCTGTTTCTGACACCCTGGCTGCAATGCTCTCTCTTTATCTGCTCGTAATCCAGCTGCGTCATCTCAAAAAGATGGAAGAGGGTAATCCGGCAGGTATGATATTGCAGGAATGATCTTTATCACAAATTTGCATTCATATACCAAAAATTTGCGCTATTTTGTGTAGTTTTGTAAGCAGAGAAAGAGAACAGTAAGATTGATCCAATTAATAATATAATAGATAATGGTATGAAGAAAGTAGTCTTAATTCGCCATGGCGAAAGTGTCTGGAACAAGGAAAACCGTTTTACCGGATGGACAGATGTTGATCTCACTGAAAAGGGAGTGGAAGAAGCGCACAAAGCGGGCAAATATCTGAGAAAAGAGGGGTTTCAATTTGAAAAAGCCTATACCTCTTACCTGAAAAGAGCGGTAAAAACATTGGATGTTGTCCTCGATGAGATGGACCTGGATTGGATTCCGGTTGAAAAGACGTGGCGGCTGAACGAAAAACATTACGGAATGCTGCAGGGGTTGAACAAAGCAGAGACAGCTGCCAAATATGGCAACGAGCAGGTGCTAGTATGGCGTCGCAGTTATGATGTTCCGCCGTTACCGCTGGAGAAGGATGATGAAAGATCCCCGTTACAGGATCCCCGTTACAAAGGTGTGAACGAGAAGGATCTTCCGTTGACCGAGTCACTCAAAGACACGGTGGAACGTATTCTGCCCTACTGGAACGATACCATCGTTCCCGAGATGAAAAATTTCAACGAGGTGATTGTTGCGGCTCACGGGAACAGTTTGAGAGGGATCATCAAACACCTTAAAAACATCTCTGATGAAGAGATCGTAAGCCTTAATCTGCCCACTGCCGTACCCTATGTCTTTGAATTCGACGATGAGATGAATCTGCAAAAAGATTACTTCCTGGGTGATCCCGAAGAGATCAGGAAGCTGATGGAAGCAGTAGCCAATCAGGCTAAAGGGAAATAAAAGAGAAATAACCATATAAAAAAAACGGGCGCCGAATTATCGACGTCCGTTTTTTAAATGCATTATTCAACTTAAAGGATGGTTCTCAAATCGCCGGGAGTGATATTCATCGCTGTGATTACTCCTTTTTCATCAATCAGGTAGTTCTTAAAACCCTTACTGAGTTTAAAATCCTTGTACACCTCTGATTGGATTCCATGCACTTCATAAAACTGAGATATATTCTCTAAGTTATCCATCACCAATGTTTTTTCAACCACATTCCTGTTTTCATCAAAAGAGATTGAAAGAAATTCAATATCAGGATGATTTTTTTTCAAATAATTATGCAGCTGTACATTGGTTGCTCTGGATTGGGCGTCATAGGCTGCCCAAAAATTTACCACAACTTTTTTGCCTTTGTAATCGTGCAGATTCTGAAGATTCCCTTCTGAATTCGTTAAAACAATATCAGGAATTGTTTCTCCGGGGTGATAACCTGGGTAAGGAAGGTCTCTCTTCACCGAAACGGCCGATAATGCAAGTGAAAATATTGCTATAAGACAAAAGTTCACGTACTTCATATAAAATAATTTTGATTACTACTCGGATAAAGCTGTTGCTTCGCGCAGCCGCCTGAATCCCTTAATTTTACCGACTTTTCGCTAAAAGTCTCTTTTTTAGGCTTGCAAAAGTACGCCACTTTTCCTTAGCAGCGAATTATTTCCACAAAAACTTTCCTTTCAAATGTTAATTTTAATGACTCCCCTGCCCTATAGTATTATATATCAATGACTAACAGAAAAGAACGATTCTACGGCTTCGATCGATGTGTCTTTCAAAATCACATTTTTATTTTTGTCGAGCAGATAAAGAGTTGGAATTGCCTTGATATCGTACAATTTTTTGTTAGTGATCTCCAACGTTTTATCATAACCATGCACCCATCTTTCAGGCATAAGGGGAAGGTGTGCCAACCATTCCTCCGGATCATCATCGGGATAAATAGTCAGAATGGTTAGCATGGTACGTGTAGGACTGTTCATTTGCAACGCTGCATTCAGGCTTTTCGAGTTGTCCAAATGAGCTGTGACAGCCTCACATGTGGAGCAACCAGGGTTGGAAAACAGCAGGAGGGTGAACTCACTGTTCAGGCTGTGCAATGTATGGGATTGCCCTGACGCCAGTGTATAGGTAAAATCGACAGCTCTCTGCCCTACACGGTTTTTCATCGACATCTCCAGCTGGAAGCTGTAGCGCGATAACAGCTCATCCGTTAAAAGAGGTGATTGGATCACCTTTCTCAATACAGGAAGATAATACGCTTCGTCACGGAAAGGTGAATTGGGATCGTAAAAATACTTCTCGAAGAGCGAAACAAAATGGTGATACATCGCCCTGTCTGCTTCCGCCTTGTTCAATGTATAGATAAGTGATTCAGCGGCAGTTTCCCCGGGTACATAGTTCAGTATATTGATATAATCCACAAAAGCCTGCTCGGTGATCTCAGGTCTTTCAATCAACTTAATGTCAGCAAAATCAAATCGGTCCCAGAAATGCATCACCAGATATTCCGACCTGTCACCGGAGTTTGTGAGTGCTTCAGGAATCAGGGGCAGCACAAACGTATCAGGAACAATGGTTTGTGACATTATCTCATTTTCAGCAAGGATTTCAGATTTTGTTTGCTTACTTGAAGAACAGGAGAAACCGGTGAACAAAGCCAACAACAGAAAAGATATAATAAAAATGAACTGTTTCATACGATGATGAGTTGAATTACCACTATTGAATGAATTGTGGTGTAAAGATATAAAAAAACCGGCAGCATCGATTCTCACCAATCATAACAGGTTGAAAAAACCGATATTTTTCGTACATTTGTATTTCATATTTTGCCCGATTCAGTTATGGATACTTTTATTGTTTCTGCAAGAAAATATAGGCCCTCCACCTTCCGTTCCGTAGTGGGACAGGAGGCGCTTACCACTACACTGAAAAACGCTATCGCAGGTAACAAACTGGCGCATGCCTATCTCTTCAGTGGTCCGCGTGGTGTGGGCAAGACCACCTGTGCCCGCATTTTTGCCAAGACAATCAATTGCCTGAGCCCCCTGCATGATCATGAAGCGTGTAACGAATGTGAGTCGTGTGTAGCCTTCAATGAGCAACGCTCATACAACATTCACGAGCTTGACGCGGCCTCCAACAACGGAGTGGATGATATCCGTTCTTTGATAGATCAGGTACGCGTACCACCACAGATTGGCAGATACAAGGTATATATCATCGATGAGGTGCACATGCTTTCACAATCTGCATTCAACTCGTTCCTTAAGACACTCGAAGAGCCTCCGGCTCACGCGATCTTCATCCTCGCAACAACAGAAAAGCACAAGATCATACCTACCATCCTCTCCCGTTGCCAGGTATATGATTTCAATCGTATCAACATTGGAGATATAGTAGCACATCTGCAATATGTGGCGAAGCAGGAAGAGGTAAATACCGAACCGGAAGCACTCAATATCATCGCACAAAAGGCGGACGGGGGAATGCGTGATGCGCTTTCCATCTTCGATCAAACAGTAAGTTACACGGGGGGAAACATCACCTATAAGGCTGTCATCGAAAACCTGAATGTGCTGGATTACGAATACTATTTCAGGTTGTCGGACGCCATCATCAAAGGCAGCGTGGTGGATTGCCTGCTCCTGCTGAATGACATCCTTAACAGAGGATTCGAGGGTCAGTACATCATCAGTGGTATAGCATCCCATTTCCGTGATCTGCTGGTTTGCAAGGATCCTGCCACAGCAGTGCTATTTCAGGTTGGTGCATCGATACGCGAGCGGTATATTGCAATGGCAAAGAACTGTAGTAACGAGTTGTTGTATCAGGCTATTGGCATTGCCAACGATTGCGATCTCAACTATCGCCAGAGCAGGAACAAACGGCTTCTGCTGGAGCTGACACTTATTCGGCTATGCCAGCTTCAGGAGACGCCGGAAACGGTGACAGAGAAAAAAAAAACGGCTATTAAGCCGATAGAAGCAGAAAAAGAAAGAAGTAAAAGTACGGTTATTGAAAAAGAGCAGCCAAAACAGGAACAGCCAAAAACCGCTGTAAAAGCTGAAGCGACACCTCTCTCCACTGTTGCAGAAACTCTGCAAAAGCCCCACAGCAAAGCGGTAAAACCGGAAAATGCGGAAAAACTGAAAAAGAAGAGCATCTCCCTTTCAGGTATGGGTGTCTCGCTTTCATCACTCACAACCGAACAGAAAACCGACAACATTGTATCAGAACCGGAAGCTGAGATGCTCGGCTCCAACCTCTTCACTGAGGAGGAGTTGATTGCAGTATGGAACGAATACAGCAAGAAATTGAAAAAAGAGAAACTACTCAAAAATACGATGTCGCTCTATCTCCCTAAAATGGTAAGTGATGTGCTTTTTGAGGTGGAGGTAAACTCAGAGATTAACAAGCAGTACCTCACAGATAACAGTTATGCGATTCTAACCTTTCTCCGGGAAAAACTGAAGAACGGGGATATCACCATGATCATAAAAATAGCGGAAGGAAATGCGATCAAAAAAGCGCTCACCTCCCGCGAAATTTTTGACGAGATGGCAGAAAAAAACCCTTCACTGCTGAAGCTCTCCGATGAATTCGGACTGGAGTTGAGCTGATTGCTACCTGTTGAACAGGGGCCACGCAGGATCATCTCTCCTGGCCTCCTTCATCAACCTCTTCAACTCCGCTGCTTTACCCGGATAATGATCGATCAGATCATGATTCTCTGACGGGTCGGATGCAATATTATAGAGTTCGTAGGTACCTCCGATGCGGATATCCAGATGCAACAACTTCCAGTCGCCCTTTATCACTGCCTGACGTCCACCCATCTCCTGAAACTCAAAATAGAAGTAATCCCGCTCTGCCTGACCCTCCTCACCGAGCAATACAGGAAGAATACTTATCCCGTCTGTTTCACGGGAAGAATGCAGGTTAAGCATCTCAGCAAAAGTGGGCAGATAATCCCAGAATGCAAAGGCATAATCACTTTCCTTTCCGCCCGGCACCCTCCCTTTCCAGGAGATGATGGTTGGCACGCGGATACCTCCTTCATAGAGATCCCGCTTGTAGCCGCGATAGATTCCGTTGCTGTTGAAGAAATCGGGATCAGCGCCACCCTCACGGTGCGGACCGTTATCACTGGTGAAGATAATCATCGTATTATCATAGAGACCCTCCTCTTTCAGTTTTTGGATAATCTGACCCACATACAGATCAATTCTTTTGACCATGGCAGCATGTGTAGCCCGGGGGTGCTCCTGTGACATGTATCCCCCTTTTCTGAATGCAGGGCCTGCATCGGTGCCTTTGTAGGGAGTCTCCTCAAACTTACCACGTAACTGTTGAATGATGGAATCTTCAGGCACCACCAGCTCAGCATGGGGAAGGACTATGGGGATAAAGAGAAAAAATGGATTTTTCTTCTGATCACCTATAAACTGTAATGTCTTTTCCTGAATCAGATCCTGCGAATAGCTGCCGAACTGCCCATGATCATTTTCAGGAAGATTAATTTTCGTCCTGTTATACCACAGATGGCCCGGATAGTAGTTGTGTGCGAGAAGCTGGCAGTTATAACCGAAAAAATAATCTACACCCTGATTCACGGGGTCCCCGGTGGAACCGGGAAAACCCAGGCCCCATTTTCCAAAGGCAGCTGTCGTATATCCTGCCTCCTTAAACAGATGAAAGAGCGTATAGGTGTTGGCTGGCAAAGGGAACTGACCTTCCGGCTCAATCTCCTTGTTACCCCTGATGGGTGTATGCCCCGTATGAAGCCCGGTCATCAGGCTAGCTCTTGAGGGAGCACTCACAGTTGTTCCTGCGTAGGATCGGGTAAAGCGTGTCCCCTTGAGTGCCAGCCTGTCGATATTGGGGGTCTGAAACTTCTCCTGTCCGAAACAACTAACATCACCGTATCCCAGATCATCTGTAACGATAAAAACTACGTTCGGCTTTTGCTGTGCCGATAATGATGTGATTGCAGTAAGCCCTAACGCTATTGTGATCAGTTTATTTATCATACCTATAGGAATATCAGTAAATTTATCTGTAGGATGTCACTTTTAGATCATCCCGTTTTATACAAAGATAAAAAACAATTACTTTTGTTCCTAAATAATACGTCGGATGAAAACCTTACTATTGCTTTTTTCAATACTTCTTTGTGTGAGCGCTTGTGATGAAAACAAGAAACAGGGTCAATTTCCTTGTGAGAATGGTGAATCCACAGTGATGGCAGAGCCGGTCAGGAAAGATACAATCATTGATGCTGATTACACCTTCGATGAGGCGGTCATGGGGACAAAAGCGCCGCAAAGTATCATCAGTCAGCTAGAACTGTTCGATGTTTTCTATCACTCTACCGACGGACAAATCCATAAAGGTCAGATTCTCTCAAACAAAAAAATTGCTGAAGAGATCAGGGCGCTATTCCTGTTTATGCTGAATGAGGAGTTTGTGGTGGATAAGGCCATACCCATTGTGAGATATAATTGGAACGACAGCCTCTCCATGGCAGACAACAACAGCTATAGTTTTTGTTACCGCAATATTGCATACTCAAGACACGCAAGTGGTATGGCAATCGATATCAACCCACGTTTTAATCCGTTACGATGGAAGAAGGTAAACAGACCTAGCAGACCTGCAGGTGCGGTGTCTGACACCACCGTCAATGGCACCTTGCACCCTGCACATCCCGTGGTAAAAGAGTTCAGGAAAAAGGGATTCCGCTGGGGTCACACCTTCTCGCAATATTATGATGACCATCACTTTGAGAAGTGATGAAAGATCTAACCTGCCCAACTTTCCCTGTCCAGATTCCGATAGTTGATCGCTTCGGCAAGATGAGCCGGCTGGATAGTTTCACTGTCATCCAGGTCAGCGATAGTCCGTGAAACCTTAAGTATACGCCCGTAAGCCCTGGCAGAGAGACTGAGACGCTCCATTGCTGTTTTTAACAACTTCAGCCCCGTATCATCAGGTGAAGCATAACTGTGGAGCATCTTGCTGCTCATCTGTGCATTGCAGTAGACACCTTTCACCTTACGGAAACGATCCATCTGTATCCCGCGTGCCTTCACTACCCGCTTGCTGATATCACTACTCTTTTCAGCCGGTTTGCAGTCTGAAATCTTATCAAAAGGAACCGGCACAATCTCTATCTGAATATCAATCCTGTCAAGCAGCGGGCCTGAGATCCTGTTGAGGTACTTTTGTACTGCACCGGGGGGACAGACACATATTTTGTCGGGATGATTATGGTAACCACACGGACAGGGATTCATTGCTGCAACAAGCATGAAGCTGGCAGGATAATCCACACTGAATCTGGCACGGGAGATAGTAATCTTCCGGTCCTCCAGCGGTTGACGCATCACCTCAAGCACGTTCCTGCTGAACTCAGGCAGTTCATCCAGAAAGAGCACACCATTGTGGGCCAGGCTAATCTCACCCGGCTGTGGATAGGAACCGCCACCCACCATGGCAATATCGGAGATTGTGTGATGAGGAGCCCTGAAGGGGCGACGTGACATCAGTGACTGGTTCATCTCGTTTCTTCCGGCTACGCTATGAATCTTTGTGGTCTCGAGTGCCTCCTCAAAAGTGAAGGGTGGCAGCACTGAGGGCATCCTCTTTGCCATCATCGACTTCCCCGACCCAGGTGGTCCCACCATGATAATATTATGTCCACCGGCAGCGGCCACCTCCAGCGCTCTTTTCACATTCTCCTGCCCTTTCACTTCAGAAAAATCATATTCGAAGATTGAATTGTGATCCAAAAACTCACGATGAATATCTACGACTGTCGGACTCAGCCCACTCTTTTCGTTAAAAAAAGCGGCTACATCACGTATATTTTGTACTCCGTAAACATCCAACCCCTCTACCACAGCAGCCTCCCTGGCATTTTCCATGGGGAGAATGAATCCTTTGAAACCGTTCTCTTTTGCCATGACAGCAATAGACAATGCCCCTCTTAAAGGAAGGATATCCCCGTCGAGCGACAATTCACCCATGATAAGGTATTCATTCAATTTATCGGAGTGGATGGATCCGGCAGCAGCGAGAATGCCAACAGCCAATGGCAGATCGTATGCCGACCCCTCTTTACGAATATCGGCAGGAGACATATTGATAACGATTTGCTGACGGGGAAAATTAAGTCCGTTTACCTCAAGGGCAGAGACAATACGTTCATGACTCTCTTTTACAGATGTATCCGGCAATCCAACCAAAAGAAAACGAATACCTCTTGAACAATTCACTTCAATCGTAATGAGCGTGGCTTTAATCCCTTGTACAGCCGCTCCAAATACTTTGACCAGCATGTAACCAAATTTTTATTGCACTTATTTCTCAGAAACATTCGAAATCATATCCGCTACTCCCTGAGAAGGAATGTTTCGGACTTTAATGATGCCGCCGGGAGTAATCAGAATATTAAACGGTATGTATTGCACATTGTAAGCATCCACAATATCTGAACCCCAGCTTCTCTTTTCCGGAACCACGATCCAGGGGATGGAATCACTGACTGCATAGTCAACAGGATAAATATCTGAATCGATATAAACGGTAACAAATTCCACGCTGTCTTTATTCACTTCAGCATATTCATGCCTGAGCAACTCGACTGTTTCTCGTGATTCGACACCGGCCATTGAGATAAAGGAAAGAAGCAGGTATTTACCATTGAACTCATGAGAGTAGATCTTCTTCTCATCCCTATCCTCCAGTTGAAAATAGGGCATCTTTGCTCCTTCGGCTGAACGATTCATCTTTTCTGAGTAAAATTTCAACCTGGTTGCATACGCTGTTTTGGCAATATCACCCTGCAGATATTCCAACACACGCTCCAGCGCACGGGGATTGTCGCTGTTCATGAAGAAATTATTGATCATGATAAGGCTGGACATTTTTGACGGGTTCTGTTGAACAAACTCCTCAGCCCTGAGTGTTAGTTCATGATTCAGCATATTGAGTTTAGACAACTCGTCGTGTCTGGTTAATGTATGATTCCTGATGGTATCCAGATCAAGACTATGCTGCAAATTGACGAATAACTGACTACGTTGTTTGAGCAAATGCTCATTTTCCTTTTTAAATGCAGTGAGATCGTTATTAATCTCATTCCCATTCACTTCTATGAGATCAGGCAGTTGCGCATCACCATTTACTGTAAGTTTATCTCCCACATTCGCGAAAACAACAACAGCACTCTCATAATTATTTAAATATAGTGAAAAGGTGGTAAGTGTGTCGATTGAACAGGTATATTTAAAATTACCTCTTCTGTCGGCAGCGATTGTATCAATGGCGAGCGTATCGGCAGACAAATAGGATGCAAGAATATAAGGATATTCCAAATTGGTTATTTTACCCTTAATATTTGTTCCTCCTTCACTGTTACATGACATAGCAATCAACAGTATGAAAAAGAAAATAACTATTTTAGCACCCTTTACCATAGATAACCAGACATTAAAAAAAACAGGAACCTGATAGATTTTTCCCAATTGTTCAGCACAACTTTCCAAGAGGACAAAGGTATTCTATATTATTTAAATATTCAAACATTTTCACATATTTTTAGCTGTTTTTTCATTTAAATCGATATTGAAGAACAAAAAATAGAGAAAATGAATTAAAACAGTTAATTTTGCAACGTTTAAAAATATGCATGCTATGTTTTTCTCGATCATTATACCTCTTTATAATCGTCCCGATGAATTGGATGAACTGATGGCCAGCCTCTCAGTACAGACCGACATGCGGTTTGAAGTGATTATTGCGGAGGATGGATCTTTTAAAAAAAGCGATGCAGTCGTAGAAAAATACCGCGATAAGCTTTCAATCATCTATTTCGAAAAACCTAATACCGGTCCCGGGCTCTCCAGAAATGAAGGAGCAGCAAGAGCAAGATACGATTACCTTATCTTCTTCGATTCGGATTGTATCATCCCGCCATACTACATCGAGAAGGTCTCCCGTTTTCTTACTGATCACTATGTGGATGCTTACGGAGGCCCCGATGCGGCTCTACCTTCATTTACCACTGTACAGAAAGCGATTAATTATGCTATGACCTCTTTCTTCACAACCGGCGGCATCCGTGGTGGCAGGAAGTCGATGGAGCGGTTTCACCCCCGCAGCTTCAACCTGGGTGTCTCCAGAGAAGCATTTAATAAAGTGGGGGGTTATGGCACAATGCGCTTTGGTGAGGATATCGATTTTAGCCTCCGGCTGATAAAAAAAGGCTTCAGCACAGCACTGATTCCTGAAGCTTATGTCTACCATAAACGGAGGTCCACTTTCAAACAATTTTTCAGGCAGGTGTTCAATTCAGGTATCGCCCGCATCAACCTGCATCTGGCTCATCCCGGTTCACTCAGGCTGGTGCATGCCCTTCCCGCACTATTTGTGACCATGATGGTAATGATCTCTATCCTCTCTGTTTTTCTCCCACTCCTCCTGACCATTCCGGTTCTGTACAGCCTGATTGTATTCCTTGATTCACTCACAAGAAATCGGTCTGCGAAAGTGGCACTTTTTAGTATCGGAGCAGCATGGGTACAGTTGTGCGGCTACGGGACAGGTTTCCTGTCTGCAGCATGGACGCGCCTTGTCATGAAGAAAGGAGCGTTCAGAGCGTTTGAAAAAAAATTCTACGATTAAAGCTTCTCACCGTAAGCCAGATCACCGGCATCCCCAATTCCGGGAACGATATAAGAGGATTCATTTAATTCCGGATCGATGGCAGCAGCCCAAATTGTGGTTTTCGCATCCGGGAAATTCTCAATACAGTAGTCAACAGCCTGCCTGCTGGCAATAATTGTGGCAATGTGGATATGTGACGGATTTCCCTTGGTTAGCAGTGCTCTGTATGTTAATTCCATACTCCCGCCCGTCGCCAGCATCGGATCGGTCAGAATAAGTGTTTTCCCTTCGATGGAAGGTGAAGCGATATACTCAATATGTATATCAAATGACTGATGACCCGTCTCTTTGTACTTTCTGTAAGCAGAGACAAATGCATTCTCAGCACCATCAAAATAGTTGAGTACACCGTGATGGTAAGGAAGACCTGCCCGCAGGATGGTACCAATTACAATCTCCTCATCAGGAATACTCACCTCAGCCACATCGAGCGGAGTGGTCACTTCAATTGTCCTGTACCTCATTTTTTTACTGATTTCATACGCCATGATCTCTCCGATCCGCTCAATGTTTCTGCGAAAACGAAGCCTGTCGTTCTGAATGGTGATATCCCGGATTTCACGGACATAAGAGTTAAGCAAGGAATTGGTTTCCGAAAAGTTATATACTTCCATGTTTGCAGTTATAATACTTGAATGATTTTTCGGAAAACAAAGGTAGTGATTTTCCTCTCTTTCGTAAACATTACTCCCCTTTTTTTGTTGTAAATAAGGTTTTCTGAGCAAAAAACATACAATTAAAGAAAAATTTCTTTAATTCCTTTCCGGATTCAAGGAATTTGTCTATTTTTGTAGGCCTGTTTTAGGATTTATCACAAGCAAGTTCAGACAAACATAAATATTAAACCCAAAATTTTTCAAGATGGCAAATTTAGATTTAAGCAAGTATGGCATTGTGGGCGATATCGAGATCGTACACAACCCCTCTTACGAGACACTCTTTCAGGATGAAATGAATCCAGCGAATGAAGGATTCGAAAGAGCCAAGCTAACCAAAACAGGTGCTACAGCTGTTTCAACCGGAAAATTCACCGGCCGTTCTCCCAAGGACAAATATTTCGTAAAAGATGAGGTCACCAAAGATACACTCTGGTGGGACGGCACAATCAACCGGGATTGTTCAAAAGAAGCATTCGACTATTGCAAAGGCCGTGTTACAGAACAACTCTCCAAAGCAAAAAAATTATACGTAGTCGATACATTCTGCGGTACCAATGAAGATACACGCATGAAAGTACGTTTCATCATGGAAGTGGCATGGCAGGCACATTTTGTGACCAACATGTTTATCCGTCCTTCACACTACGAGCTGGCCAACTATGGTGAACCTGATTTCGTAACCCTGAACGGTTCCAAAACAACCAACGACAAATGGCAGGAACACGGGTTGAACTCAGAAAACTTCACCCTCTTCGATCTGACTGAGAAAATGCAGGTGATCGGCGGTACATGGTACGGCGGTGAAATGAAAAAAGGCATCTTCGCCCTGATGAACTACTATCTGCCCTTGCGCGGTATTGCCTCTATGCACTGCTCTGCCAACGTAGGTAAAGAAGGTGACGTAGCTGTCTTCTTCGGATTATCGGGAACAGGTAAAACAACCCTTTCAGCCGACCCGAAACGTTACCTGATTGGTGACGACGAACATGGTTGGGATGATAACGGTGTATTCAACTACGAAGGTGGATGCTACGCGAAAACAGTCAATCTGAGCGAAGAGAACGAGCCTGACATCTGGAGAGCGATCCGTCGTGATGCCCTTCTTGAGAACGTGGCCGTTGATGATGAAGGCAACATTGACTTCTCTGATATCTCTGCAACCGAGAACACACGCGTTTCCTACCCTATCCACCATATCAGCAAGATTGTACTTCCTTCACGTGCGGGACATGCCAAGAAAATCATCTACCTATCGGCAGATGCATTCGGAGTATTGCCTCCTGTTTCCATCCTGGACGACAATCAGGCTCAGTACCATTTCCTTTGCGGATTCACCTCCAAGCTGGCCGGAACAGAACGCGGTATTACCGAACCACAGCCTTCTTTCTCTCCTGCTTTCGGTGAAGCATTCCTCACCGTTCATCCCACCATGTACGCACAGCGTCTGGCTGAGAAAATGAATGAGCATAACGCAAAAGCTTACCTGGTAAACACAGGCTGGAACGGAACAGGCAAACGTATCTCATTGAAAGATACACGTGCCATCATCGATGCCATCCTCGACGGATCCATCGAAGAAGCAGAAACATTCCACGTACCTGTGATGAACCTTACTGCTCCCGTGAAACTGAACGGCGTTTCAGATATCCTGGACCCGCGCAACACCTACGCAGACAAGAGCGAGTGGGAAACGAAAGCCAAAAAACTGGCCGGTATGTACATCGAAAACTTCAAACAATATTGTGATAACGATGCAGCCATCGCGTTGATCCCCTCGGGACCGCAAGTAGATTAAGAACGCTATTGAGGTATTATATGCAGAGAGGCTGTCCCTGGGGACAGCCTCTCTTTGTTTTTGAGTAAGAAGATGTTAATAGAAGGAACGGATTCCGTAGCTACTTCTCAATGTTGTGCTGCATCAAGTCCTCTCTTTTCCTGCTACACAGCTACAATATCCAAAACCACCATTGCCGTGGCTGACACCACAACCTCATCGTCAGCCAGTGCCTAGCCCCGTGAGCGGTTAATCCAACAACAACAGCTCCACTTTTCTGAAATCAATGGGATGACCTTCACTCTGCAGTGATATGGTTCCCTTGCTCAACATCTTTTCGCCTTCATTCAGTTCAACAAGTCTGGCATAGGTTGCATCTCTTTCATCCAGTTGTGGCTGGTTATACTGAAGCACGGTATCACCGTTGATCACATGATAGATCACCTCATTCCCTCTCACCTCTACCTCGGCGGTGACCCACTCTTCTCCAAAGAAGAGCCCTGATGAGGAGTTGATACAATGGTCGAGTATCAGCTCGTTGTTCATCACGATGTTTGTACCCGGGGTGCAGACATTCATATTGGTACGCTCCACCCTGGCGTCACTGGCCAGAAGCTGTACCTCAATGGATGTGGGAAAATCCTGTTCTCTCTCCATGGACCCGGGTGTTTGTCCGTGAATCATGATCCCTGAGTTCTTGTAAGCCCATTCCGGTGCTCCCGGACATTGCTCATCCACAATACGGTACTCTACACGGAGCTTGTAGGATGAAAGCTCATCCTTGTAAAAAAGATGGCCAAAACGGTTCTCGAACGAATCGTAGGAATCGTAACGCACCTTGATCATCCCATCCTCAACACGAAAGGTGTTGCCATAATTGACTCCTGATTCATAACCGGTGATCTTAGGTGTCCATCCGGTTAAATCTTCACCATTGAAGAGCTGTATCCACTCATCTTCAGCCGATTTCTGCTTATTGCAGGAAACCAGAACAAACAGCATCGCTGTTATACCTGTTAGAAATAATCCTTTTTTCATAAATCAATCTGTTTTATATTATCTATTCTATTGATATTCTTACTGGTGAAAAGATTTGTTTACCTCTCAAATCGACCGGAATAATTATAATAACCCCAATCACCACAAAGATAACTATTTATTTCAATTCCTTAACAAACCAGAAAGATGCAGCGCTGATTCAAAGACACACAAAAAAATCCCGCTTCCTTGTGTAGCGGGATTAGTTCAGATCATCAATGCCGTGTCAGCTTCTCAGCAGCGCATTGTCGATGGTCTCTTTCGAAAGTTTTTTCGTGCAGAAGAACCAGTCGTAACAGTGCATCTCCTCTTTTTTCGTTTCCATACGCTCTTTGGCAACGCCACAAGAACCGGCAGTGGGTACAATCACCTCATCTCCGGGACGCCAATCGGCTGGAAGGGCCACGCCAAACTCATCGGCTGTCCGCAAACCGATCAGGATGCGTTTTAGCTCATCAAAGTTACGTCCCAGCGACAACGGGTAATAAATAATTGTGCGGATGATATTTTCCGGATCAACGAAAAAGACGGCACGTACAGCCTGTGTGGTGTTCTCGTTGGGCTGTATCATACCATACATCTTTGCAACTTCCATGGTGATATCCTCTATCAGCGGGAAGGTAACCTCCACATCTTTCATCCCTTTGTACTCGATTTTTTCCTTGATGGTTCGCAACCAGGCAATGTGGCTGTACAATCCGTCAACAGAGAGGCCGACGAGCTCACAGTTGAGTGCCTCGAAATCTTTTTGCATGGTGGCAAAAGTCATGAATTCGGAAGTACAAACGGGGGTAAAATCGGCAGGGTGACTGAAAAGAATTTTCCATTTACCTGCAAATCCTTCGGGGAAATTGATGATACCCTGTGTCGTTTTAGCCGTAAACGAAGGTGCTTTGTCGCCAATTCTTGGCATGGAGTGAATGTTCTCTTGATTAGTTTCCATAGTTCAATAATTTAAAGATGAATAATTCGTAAAGTTACTTTTCACGTGAGTAAGGCCATGCAGCGATGCCACCCTCCAATACTTTCACGTTGGTGAAGCCTTTTGCCTGCAGAATGAGTGCTGCTTCATATCCACGCAGCGATATTTTGCACCATGTGATGATTTCGATGTTTTTATCTTCCGGGAGTTCATTCAGACGATGGCGCAGCTGCCCCAGGGGAATAAGTCTTTCACCTAACCCCAGGCGCACCTCTTCAAATTCATTTGGATTGCGCACATCCAGTAATACCATAGGAGCATTATCTTTCAGCCTTTCTCTCAGCTCTTCGGCCGATATCCCCCTGTATAACCCCGTTAGTTTGTTTTGCATGATATGTGCCGTTGAAATGCTGTGGTCAATGGCCAGAGAAAATGGCGGAGCATAAGGCAGATCAGCATTAACCATCTCATCAACGGTAAACCGGCCTTTGATGGCCATAGCCCAGATTGCAACCTGCTTACTCACATCACCCGGTCCGAGGACCTGTGCCCCCAGTATGCTGCCATTCTTCCTGTCAGCAATTAACTTTGTAATCAGTAGATTACCATTCATAAACCCCGGCTTATCCAGACTCGCGTTGACCACTGTTTCGATGTCGGTAATACCAAGCCTGACGGCATTCTGTTCAGAGAGTCCGGTGGAACCCACACCATAGTCAAACACTTTGCAAATACCGGTCTGTATGGTTCCCGGGAACTTAACAACATTACCTCTGATCACATTTTCTCCCACAACCCTGCCCTGCAGGTTTGCCAGATCACCAAAAGGAGCATGAACAGGTTTACCTGTAATCAGATTGGGGATTTCAACGCAATCGCCCACAGCATAGATATCGGCATCAGATGTCTGCATGTAACCATCCACTACAATCCCTCCTGTATCACCTATGGCCAATCCGGCTTCCCTGGCTAGCTTCGTGTTGGGAGAGACGCCAATCGCCACAACTGCCAGATCACAAGGTATCTCAGTGCCATCCTGCAATTTCACGGCTTTCAGTTTACCTTTCTCACCCAGAAAGGAGGCAACTCCGTTCTTAAGGATGACATTCGCTTTGGTCTGCACGTATCGCTCAACCAGGCGGGCCATATGTTTATCAAGAAACGTGAGCAGTTGCGGCAACAACTCCACGAGTGTGATATCTATACCTGCCAGATGCAACGCCTCCACCGTTTCAATTCCAATCAATCCACCACCAATCACTACTGCCTTTTTTATCACACCTTCATCTTTGATCTTTCTCAAGTAGTCGGCATCAGCGATAGACTGCAGCGTTGTGATACCCTCCAGCTCCACACCCGGTACAGGTGGTTTTCTGGCGTTGGCACCTGTGGCAATCACCAGCTTATCATACGCTATGGTTCCTCTTTCACCGGTAGTAAGTTCGGTAAACTCAATCTGCTTTTTTTCCCTGTCAATCCGGTTAACCGCTGTCAAGACGCGGGTAGTAATCTTCTTGGCGTTCCAAAAAAACCTGGAGTCACGCACTACACCCGCAGGAGAACAGAGGAGCTGACTACGGTCATCAAAAAAGCCACCTACATAATAGGGGTAACCACACGAAGCCATTGAGAGATCGGATCCTTTCTGGAAAATTGTAATCTCTGCATTTTCATCCATGCGGCGTGCTTTCGATGCTGCTTTAGGACCGGCAGCTGAACCGCCGATTACAATTATGCGTTTAGCTCCCATATATTCAATAATTTAATAATATACCCTTTATCGCTTCAGTCATCTTATTTTCAATGGCTGCATGTGTGATCCCCTCCGTGTGCATGCGATTGACAACTTGTTCCGCCATCCCTGAGGATACCTGCCAGATATTCGCCCACAAGCTCATCCACATCGCCTTCACAATTCCTGACAACCTGAATGTTGCAGGATGAAAGCTTGCTGATCGCTCCTTCTCCGATACCACCTGCCAGCATAATCTCCACATCCATCTGAGACAAATCAAAAGCAATATTGGACATACATCCACAACCGGCGGGAGAGGGAAATGTTTGTTTTTCTGTCACTTCATTCTTTTCAGAAACGGTGTAGATTGTGTAGAATGCACAATGTCCGAAATGAGCATCAATTTGATTGTTCTCTTTTGTTGGTACTGCTATTTTCATATGATTATATTATTATACATATCAATGTCACGGTGCAAGCATGCAAGGGTTGCAATTCGGGTTATTTTTATTATCTTACTGTAGTGTATCCGGTATAAAAACGGTTTAACTGATTTCCCATTTGTTTGCTGAGCAGCTCATAAACTTTTTCTCCCGTACAATGACCTGTGATGAAACTTGTGTCAGGATAATTTTTTTTAAGAACCATGGCAATGGAAGCTACTTCAGCCGGGGTCTCATACGCTCTCTCTTTATCACTATCGAGCAGGTGAAAGCCACCCATCACTGTTCCAATTTTTTTGTCTGCGGAGGATGAGACTGATTCCAGAATATTCAAAAGCCCCTTATGTGCACAACCCGTATAAACAAAGAGATCTTCAGAACCGTAACTGAAGATAAGCTCATGGTTAAAATCATCTGACTCAATTCCGTTTCCGGCGTCCTTATATAAGGTCTGATTTGCTTTAGGTGATGAATACAGATTTGAACTGGCCGAAAGCAGGGTCATCTCATTACTGAAAGCTTTTTCTGAAGCTACATAGATAAAACGGTCAGCATAGGGGGTGAAATCAAAATCAATGTTTATAGCGTGAAATCCGTTTCGTCCGGAAAAATAGATTTGTCCAAACAGATTCTTCGATAGTATCACAGTGGCAGTTTTGTTTAATTCCAGGAAAGCAGGCAACCCGCCTATGTGATCAGCATGTCCGTGAGAGATAAACAGGAAATCAACGGCTTTGATATCTATCCCCATTCGTTGAGCATTGCGTATAAACTTGTCTGACGCACCCACATCGAGCAGACATTTGAATTGTGCTGTCCTCAGATAGACAGACAAACCATGCTCCGTCTCAAGCATTCCGTCCCTTCCACGATTATCGGACAACACCACTATCTTCATTTCTCATCCACATTTATTGGAATTAACTCGTCGTCGTTAAAAGTTTTGCAATCCTTACACCTGACATGATTCTCAATGCCACCTATTAACTTGTAGCAGCGGCGGCAGCGAAACCACTCCCTGTCGAACTGCACGTTACCACCCTCAATGTTGATCATATTGCCCTCCACCAGAGCCTGAGCTATCGTCTTGCGTGCCTGCTCATAGATGCGCGTGAGAGTGGGCCGCGATACATTCATCCTTTCAGCAGCCTGCTCCTGATGCAATCCTTCATAGTCCAGCAACCTGATTGCTTCATATTCATCATATAGCAATGAGACTGAATGAAGCATCTTTGCCGGAATGCCAAAAGGTTTAAACCCCTTCATCAGGGGAGGATTTGATATTTTTCTGTTTTGTTTGGGGCGGGACATATTTTTTTAATTCATAGTTTCAGGGCAGATCATGTACCCTTCAAACTCAAAGTTATAAAAAATATTATAAACTTATGTTCATTACACAAAATTTATTTAAATAGTGAGTGAATAATTGAGTCATAGGGCAACCGGAGATTATTTCTTTTGACAGATTGCTTTTATCACCTTGCGGTTCAATTTGTTTCTACCTCTATTCTTTGATTAATTGCGAAATTTCCTGATGTAAAAATGTTTCGATTTGTATTCAACCTTTTCTATCTCTTTATGGTACAACAAAGTTTTCAAAACCGTCGGATCTGCCTGATCCTTTCTCAGCAGCTCCAGCATTGTATCCTCACGTATGGGATGCACAGCACAGATGTTGATGATATCTTCAAATGCATTACCTGTGAAACCTGTATGCGTCCCCTCAAAACCAAGAATCAATTCAGTATTTACCCCTTTTTCTGAGAAAATCTGATACGCTTCATTGATAATCATTTCATTGGGAGGTTGAACAAAATTCACGGCAGGAGGACGGGTTGGGATGGAAATGTAGGCAGTGGCAGGAGCAACCGATAAAACCAGTTCAGCCGTTTGGGATAGAATTTCCGGGGTTTCGTTAATCCCTTCCACCAGCATGGTTTCACTGGCCAGAAAACCTTCAAACTCTTCCGAGAACGTAATCAAACCTCTCACATAGGCGTCAAAATCCATTCTGCCCGTGGGTCTGTTTAACTTTCTCCAGACAGCCTCACTACCTGCATCTATTTTCACCGAGACCCAGTCGGCCAGCTGCAACTCATCTCTTACCCTCTGATCAGAGAGTAATGAAGCATTTGTGATCACAGCAATGGGAATATTCAATCCTTTCAACCTCTCTATGGCGCCCCCCAGGTTGATATCCAGGGTTGGCTCTCCATTGGCTACAAAAGTGAGAAAATCGGGCTTATCATTACCTGCCAGCTTCTCTAAATGTTCACTCACCTCATCGAATATGACTGAAGGATCATAGAAAGGCTTACGATCGGAACAATGGTGCTTTGTCATACCAACCTGACAGTAAATACAGGAATAAGAACATTTCTTTTCAGCGGGAATATTATTTATTCCGAGACTTTTGCCCAACCGTCGTGACGGAACGGAACCGAAACTAATCATATATCTGGAATTTATTTGTTATTGTTTACATCCAAAATGTGAATTCTACTCACCTATCCGGGTACTTGCCTCTTATTGTATGAAAGCCGGCTTTGATAATTGTCGCTATCTCACTCTCCGGTGCCCACTCAATAACAGTTTTGCAATTCACCATTGCATCCACCATTAACCTGTCGAAGGGAATTTTGCCAACAATTGGTATATCTCTGTTCCGGCAATAATGCTCAATCTCATCGGACAAAGACTCATTTACATCAAACTTATTGATGATGACAGAGGTGGTTAAATGAAAGCTTGATGTGATCTCAAGCGCTCTTTTCATATCATGCAATGCCGAAACTGAGGGTTCAGTTACAATCAAAACATGGTCAACACCTGTGATGGTTGAGATTGCAGCACAACCTATCCCGGGTGGACCATCGATAATAATGGTATCAAGCTGATGTTCACCCGCCATCGATTGGGCTTTACTGCGTACCATATTCACCAATTTCCCTGAATTTTCTTCACCCGGTGATAATCGCCCGTACACCATCATCCCGTTACGAAACGAACCTGCGTACATCCTGCTCTTATCACTATCCACCATGCTGATAGCCCCGAAAGGACAGACTCTTGCACAGAGGCCACATCCGTCGCAGGCTGTTTCAGAGATAACAACCTTTCCATCTGAGAGATTGATTGCATCAAATCGACAATAATCAATACAGTGACCGCATGATGTGCATCTATCATCATCAATCACCGCCTTCTGCCCCGATATAAAAACCTGCTCTTCATCGTGGCCAGGGTGAAACAACAGATACAGATTGGCTGCATCTACATCACAGTCAGCCAGGACCACCTTTTCAGATAGTGTAGCGAATGCAGCACTTATACTGCTTTTGCCTGTTCCTCCTTTACCGCTGATAATGGCTATCTCCATAAAGTCCTGTTATTTGTTTGAATAATCTGATAAAGCGAGGCTGCCATTGGGGTTGATCTTCACAAAGCAATGCTCCTCTTGAATAAACAGCAGCGATGCTCCTCTTGAAAGGGATACGCATCAACAGTGGTATTTTCTCCTCTTCAAGATATCTGTCCACACCATCATCGCCCAGATTGGCACGGTTTATAATCACTCCATAAGGTTTTTCCATTGTTTTCAATGTCTCGACCGATTGTCTTAAATCGCTAAGGCCAAAAGGTGTTGGTTCAGTGACCAGTACTACGAGATCTGCATTGGCTACAGTCTGAATAAAGGGACAGGAGGTTCCGGGAGGTGAATCCATCAGAGCAACTCCGCCATTATCTGCTTCATTGATGGCAGCCTTGATCACTGACACAGGGGAGTAGACACCCACTTTCATGCATGCCTCCACTAACCAGCTGTTGTCCGATATCATATACCGGTTAACGTCTCCAAGTATAACTTCTTTTTCGCTGATGGCATCAAACTCACAGGCAACAGAACAGGCCCCGCATCCATGACACAACTCCTCCATCACTTTAATCATTTTTGCTTCCCTCAAAAAGAAAATAGCATTGTAATTGCAATAGTCATGGCATTTACCACAGTAGGTGCATTTTTTCTCATCAATCACCGGGACACGTTGAGTAACCTGATTCGTTTCCAAAAGCTTACCATCAAAGAATAACCGTGCATTAGGCTCCTCGGCATCACAATCAACCAATGTAATATTCTCGCCCTGCTGTTGCAGGGTATAAAAAAGATTTGTTGTGACAAAGGTTTTTCCTGTTCCACCTTTACCGCTGGCTATGGCAATTTTCATCTTTC
>JAAYGM010000241.1 GCA_012727735.1 Bacteroidales bacterium
GCACCTCATAGCGCAGTGCCTTGTTGTCGTAAAAGTCGGTCGACACGATCTCCGGTGCTGCCAGGTCATGCAACGAGCCGCTCTCTATCAGACCTTCACGCGGTCCTGCCGCCATGGCGGGGAAGGCGGAGCCGATGACCATGGCGGGAGCATCCTTGCCATTGGGGAACTTGACCGTGACGGGTGTGATCACAAAGCCGTGGGTGTCGTCCACCCCTTCGATGCTGCGCAGCTGGTTGATCCACCGCACGTCGAAGGGTGTGAGCTGGTTGGCGTTCTCTGTCTGCTTGTTCACCACGAACACCTGCGCGTATGCCGGGTTGGCATTGCTTACCAGTCCCCCGATCAGGTTGGCCAGGTAGAAGAACATGCCCAGCTCGATGCCGATCAGGTAGATGCTGATGATGATGGCGGTGAGGATGCCCATGCTCTTGGACTTTTCGAAACGGACAAACTTGTAGGCAGTTGGGAACATGTAATATCAGTTTAAGTCTACCCTGCACTCCACTTTAGACTCGATGAAGAGCGTGCGCGGCACCTCGTCGAGCGACACCTCTATTTCCCGTATGCGGCGGTCTTCCAGATCACTGCCGCTGTCGGAGAAGAGCGACTTGCGTTTCAGGTCGGGTGATAAATGTGTGATCCTGCCGGTGGCAGCAACGTTGCTATCACCCGGTAGGTGGATGGTGCAGCGCTGACCCACCTCCAGCCTGTCGGCAAACAGCTCATCGATTTCGGCGGTCACCATCAGCGGACGCCCGGGGGCGATGCGGCCATAAGGCTGATGCATTGTTACCGCCTCCCCAACGCGGGAGGTGAGGGTGAGCAAAGTACCCCCGGAAGGGGCACGGAAAGAGCGTTGCGACAGGTCGTTCTCACGGGCTGCCCGTGCTGTCTGCATCTCCCGCAGGCGGGACTGCTGCAGGCGGTAGTCGTTCTCCACTTTCTTCAACTGTTCTGCGCCCTGGTCCAGGTCGTTCTGCAGGCGGCGCACCTCCTCACCCGTGACGGCGCCCACTGTCAGCAGCTCACGCGCATCACCATGGCGTCGCCGCAGATCATCCAGTGCGATACGCTCCTGCTCCAGTGCCAGTCGTGCCGACTCCACCTGCAGCTGCTGCGTGGCGATGCCGGCTTCGCTCTCCTGCAGCGAGAGGGTCTCCTCATTTTTCTCCAGTACCAGGATCAGGTCACCTGCAGCAACTTTATCACCTGCATTAAAGAAGCGCTCCTCCACGATGCCGGAGGCGGGAGCGGCCAGCTCCACCACGCCCCCCTGTGGTATCACCTTGCCGATCCCCACCACCTGTGTGACGGCGAGGGGCTCTGCTGCGGGCGCAGTGCTTTCTTTCCCGTTGCCGCAGGCCGTCAGGAGCAGTATGGCCGACAGCCAGCCGATCTGTTGTTTCATCTGTATACGTATCATCGTTCAATATCTGATTTCCATTTCAATGGGTCCATGCCGGTATGCTAAGATTAAAACTCCTCTTCAATGGTAGTGTCACTGATCATCCCCTCGGAGACGTAGATGGTGCGGTCGGCATACTTCTTCAACCGCACATCGTGGGTCACCACGATCACGGCCCTGTTGTCGAGGGAGAGCTGACTCAGCATCTCCATCACCATCCTGGCGCTGTTGTGGTCGAGCGAGGCGGTGGGCTCATCGCAGAGAATCAGCTGGGGGTCGGTGATCAGCGAGCGGGCAATGGCGATGCGCTGCTGCTGACCGCCGCTCAGGTTACGCGGCAGGTTGTGGATCCTGTCTTCCATGCCGAAGGTGCGGACCAGCTCCAGCGCCTGTTTTCGGGCATCACGACGACTCACCCCCTGCAGCAGCAGCGGGTGCATCACATTCTCCAGCGCGTTGAGGGGTGCCAGCAGGTTGAATCCCTGGAAGACGAAACCTATCTGCCGCAGGCGCAGTTGCGCCAGCTTCTGTTCCGGGAGATCGTTCACACGGGTGTCTCCCACCCAGACCTTTCCCATGGTGGGGTAGATCACGCACCCCAGGAGTGAGAGCAGGGTGGTCTTGCCCGAGCCGGAGGGCCCGACAATCAGGGTGATCTCACCCTTCCTGAACTCGGTGGTGGTGGGCTGCAGTGCGACGATGGTCGACTCACCCGTCTTGTACTCCTTGCCGGCTGCCTCGAGCCGTGCCGCGATTTCGGTCATATGCTTTTCGTTACAGCAAAAGAACAGATTTTAATGCACATTTGCAAACAAATCTATTCCATTTTCCGGATCCGGACATCGATGCCGCTCTCTTTGAGCTTTTCTTTGATCGGCTTCACGTCGGTTTCACCGAAGTGGTAGGGGTAGAGCACTTTTGGGGAGAACATCTTCGCAGCATGTACCGCCTGCTCCACGGTCATGGTATAAGGTTGGTTGACCGGGAGGAAGGCGATATCGATCTCTTTCAGTTCACTCATCTCCGGGATGTCTTCTGTATCGCCGGCAATGTAGATGCGGAGTCCGTCGATGGTGAGGATATAGCCGTTGTCGCGGTGACGGGGGTGGTACTGCTCCCGTCCCGGGGTGGTATTGTATGCGGGGACGGCATCCAGACTGATTGCATCGGTCAGCTGCAACCGCTCGCCGTTGCGGATCTCTTCGCCCTTGCTCAGGATCTCACGGGAGGAGGGGTTGAGTATCAACCTTGTATTTTCTTTCGTCAGTGCATCGATTGCCTTGGCGTCGAGGTGGTCGCCATGCTCATGGGTCACCAGGATGAGATCGGCCTTCGGAAAGGTACTGTAGTCGGCAAACATGGTCACCGGGTCCACCTGGATCTGCCGGCCCTCGAAGGTGATCAACAGTGATCCATGCTTGATAAAGGTGATGGTCACCTCCTTGCCGTTGTCGGTGCGGAAAGTGTCTTTTTCGTAGTCACCTGCCATGAGCAGATGAGTAAAAAATAGCATCATTGTAAGAAATAAAATTGTTGATTTCATTGTGCTTGATCTTTAAATGAATAATCCGGTCTCTGTTATTGAAAAACAAGGAGTGGCGGCAACTTGTTCAAAGGAGCACCTCCTGTTATCGGGTAGAAACAGAATCATGCACATCTTTTCTTGCACGAAGGATTTCCCGCTTTCCCGGGGGGCCTGGGAGGCGCTCCACGGTGAAGCCGGCGGACTGGAGCATCCTTCGCACCGCTCCCTTGGCACAGTAAGTGGTGAGAATGGCATTGTCACGGCTACAGGAAAAAAGTCCGTTGAAGATCTCCTGCCTCCACATCTCCGGCTGTTTCTCCGGGGCAAAGGCATCGTAGAAGATCAGATCAACCTTTTCCTCCGGCGGAGTAACAGGCAGGTCGCGGAGATCCATTTTCATTTTTTTCAACCAGAAGAGGGGAGATATCTGCACCCACTCCTCCCATGCGGCAGTATGAAGCTTTTCGAAGGAGACTCTCTGTGTGGGATCGATGATCTCACTGAAATTGAGTGATGCGGCGTTTGAGACAGAAACGGGATAAAGCTCGAGGGTGGTATAATGAATCTTCTTCTGCAATTTCTCCGCCTCAAGTAAAGCAAGGAAAGCATTCAGCCCGGTACCGAATCCTATCTCCAGCAGATTGATTTCAGCTTTATTGCAATGACGGAGCCCTGCATCGATGTAGACATGCATTGACTCCTGTACAGCCCCGTGCGTGGAGTGATAGTGTTCATCCATCTCCGGCACATAGAGTGTATGTGACCCGTCGTCTGTTGTTTCTATAATGGTTCTCATTGTTTTATGGTGGAACAAAATTAGGAAATCTTTGTTTACTATTTCCATCGATAGGCTAAAATTCGTACTTTTGTGTCTCAATTACAATCTATGCAAAAATATCTGTCCATTCTTTCTCTCTCTCTTCTCCTGCTTGCATGCAACTCAGCGACGAAAAACAAAGATGCAGCTCAGGAGAGAGTGGTGACGGTGACCATCGAGCCGCAACGCTTCTTCCTGGAGCTGCTTGCGGGTGATGAATACAGCATCAACACGCTGGTGCCTCCAGGTACGAGCCCCGAGACCTATGAGCCGTCACCATCGGTAATGATAGAGATGGGTAAAAGCGATATCTACTTCAGGGTGGGTGAGCTGGGGTTCGAGAAGGTGTGGAGCAGCCGGCTGGAGCAGAACAATCCGGATGTCGCCATCGTCGACTGTTCGGCCGGGATTGACCTGATGGAGGGTGAGCTGCACAGACATGACCATGATCATGCTGATCAAGCCGGTGACGGTCATTCCCACACCGCTTTGGATCCCCATGTCTGGACATCACCCGGAGCAATGAGCGTCTTCACGAAAAATATGCTGGAAGCGCTTGTAAAAGCTGATCCCGTTAATGAGCCGCTTTATCGTTCCAATTATGAAATACTCACGCATAGGATCAACGTCACCGACAGCACAATCCGTGCGTTGCTGCAGGATGCATCCACCGATGCTTTTATTATTTTTCATCCCGCACTGGGTTATTTTGCCCGTGATTACGGGTTACATCAATACAGTATTGAGTTTGAAGGGAAGAATCCTTCTCCTTCCCAGATCAGGGAGCTGATAGACCTCGCCAGGAAAGAGAAGATCAACACGGTCTTTATTCAGCGCGGTTTCGATGCGAAGAATGCGGAGGTGATTGCCAAAGAGATCGATGCTGAGCTGTTTGAGATTGACCCGATGAGCTACAAGTGGGATGAGGAGTTAATTAAAATCGCAACAATTTTATCACGCCATAAGGATGAGTAAGCTGATTGAGATAGCGAACCTGAATGTAGGGTACGAGAACAAACCCAATGTGCTGAAGGATGTTTCCCTCACCATCTACAACGATGACTTTCTGGGTGTGATTGGCCCCAACGGAGGAGGGAAGACCACGCTCCTAAGATCCATACTGGGACTGATCAGGCCCGAGTCCGGAACGATCAACTTCTTCGAGGAGGAGCAGCCGGTCTCCTCCATCAATATAGGCTATCTGCCGCAGATCAATCAGATTGATAAAAAATTCCCCATCTCCGTCTCGGAGGTGATCCTGTCGGGGCTTACACTGCAGAAGCAGCTCTTCAGAAGATATTCGGCAGCTGATAAAGAGAAGGTGAGAGATGTATCCGGACGGCTCGGTATCACCGAACTACTGCCGCGGGCCATTGGTGAACTGTCGGGTGGTCAGTTGCAGCGGGTACTGCTGGGGAGAGCAATTATCGACAACCCCAGGCTGATTATTCTGGACGAGCCGAGCACATACGTGGACAAGCTTTTCGAAACCAATTTCTATAAGCTGCTGGGTGATATCAATAAAGAGATAGCCATCATGCTGGTATCGCATGATGTGGGCACCATCATCTCGCTGGTGAAGAATGTCGCCTGCGTGAACCAAGGACTGCACTACCATTCGGGCACCAACGTGTCTCAGGAGTGGCTCACCTCGGCCTATGAATCATGCCCCATTGAGATATTGGGTCACGGATCGCTTCCGCACCGTGTGCTGATGCAGCATGATCATCTGGAAAATGAGCCTCATAACCACGATTAATATATGGGTGATGCACTTCTGATTGTGCTGGCAGTGCTTCTGCTTATTGCAGGGGCGGTGGGTAGTGTTGCTCCGGTAATTCCCGGTGTGCCGCTGAGCTGGGGCGGCCTGTTGCTGCTGAAGTTCATTCCCTCCACACAGGATGATATCTCCTGGCTGACCATTGTCATCCTGGGAATAGTTGCTATCGTGATCACTGTTCTCGATAATATCCTTCCCGTGTGGGGCACCAAAAAAATGGGGGGTAACAAAAAGGTGGTATGGGGGGCAACCATCGGACTGCTGTTTGGTTTCTTCCTCGGACCGTGGGGCATTATCTTCGGACCTTTTGTTGGTGCCTTCGCCGGCGGCCTCCTTTCGGGAACAAAGTTCCTCCATGCTGCGAAGCATGCTACCGGTGCCTTCCTTGGTTATATTACGGGGTTGGTGCTCAAACTGATAACAGTGGGGTTGATCATCTTCTTTTTTGTGCTGGCGGTGTTGTGATGTTCGTTCAGATGGTAGAACAGCATAACAGCTTGTTGATGATTGATTACTTATAGAAACCTGTGCTGTTCACCGGGCAGCGGCATACGGCATACCTCTCTTTTACCGAACCACCTGTACCTGTTCCGGGCGACGAAGGCATACGCTGCATGTGTTACTCTCCGGGGAAGTGCTCTGAGCAGCCGGGAGATGCAGGTATAACCTCTCAGGTATTTAGAAATGCCAATCACGGCATCCATCCCTTCAAGCAATTCATCCTCATCGATAAAGATAAGCGCATTCAAATCGCTCTCCTCTCTTCCCTGTCGCGCCAAAAGCTCCTTCCCTTTCACGCTTTGCTGAGGCGTAAAACGAAACAGACCCTCCTTGTCCCGTTTCAGGATGAAATTGACGGTGGCGTTGCAGAAGTTGCACACCCCGTCGAACAGTATGATTTTCAAAATTTTGCGTAATGAGGGTGTCACATTTTGTGAGACCCTCAATGGATAGGTTATTGCTGTTTGATCAGATATTCGGCAATCTGCACCGCGTTCAGCGCTGCTCCCTTACGGATCTGATCTGATACAGACCAGAAACTCAGTCCCTTATCGTTGGTCAGGTCCTTGCGGATACGACCCACGTAGACCGGGTCTTTTCCGCTGAGGTCAAGCGGCATGGGGTACTCTTTCTTCTCCGGGTTATCAATCACTACCACACCCTCAGCCTTGCTGAACGCTTCACGTGCCTCCTCCAGTGACAGGGGAAGCTCGGTCTCCAGCCAGATGGCTTCAGAATGGGCGCGCATCACCGGTACTCTGACGCAGGTAGCACTCACCTCTATGTCGGAGTGCATGATCTTTCGCGTCTCGTGGTACATCTTCATCTCTTCCTTCGTGTAGCCGTTGTCGGTGAAAACATCTACCTGGGGAATCAGGTTGTAAGCCAGCTGATAGGCGAACCTGGAGACCGTGGGCTCCTCACCCCTGATCAGTTGCCCGTGCTGCTCTTCCAGCTCCTGCATGGCGGCGGCACCTGCTCCCGATGCGGCCTGATAGGTAGCTACATGTACTTTCTTTATGTGGGTGATATCTTCAATCGCCTTCAGTGTTACCACCAGCTGTGCGGTGGTACAGTTGGGGTTGGCAATAATGTTGCGCGGGCGGTTCAATGCATCCTCTGCATTCACCTCCGGCACAACAAGGGGTACATCATCATCCATGCGGAACGCACTGGAATTATCAATCATGATGGCTCCGTGTCTGGTGATGGTGTCAGCAAACTCAACAGAGGTGCTGCCGCCCGCCGAAACGAACGCGATGTTGACTCCCCTGAAGTCGTCGTTATGCTGCAGCTCTTTAACGGTGATCTCTTCGCCTTTGAATATGTATGATGTTCCCGCACTCCTTGATGAACCGAATAATACCAGTTCATCGAGGGGGAAGTTTCTCTCTTCCAGCACGCGGAGCAACTCCTGACCTACCGCTCCGCTGGTACCTACAATAGCTATTTTCATAATATGCTCGTTACAGTTTGCGTAAATGATTTTTCTAATTGAATCACAAAGGTATAAAAAAGAGAACAAATGCAACAAACTGCAACTGTTAAAGGGTAAAAATTTATCTGATTGCGATTTTTTTGGTGATTTCCCCAATCTTGATGATGTAATATCCCCGGGTCAGGGAGATGGTGTATTCGTTGGTTCCTGCCTTTACACGCCGGCTGAAAACTTTCACACCCATGATGTTATATATCTCCAGCAGGTCATCCTTGGGTAGATTTTCGATGATGATCCTGTTCTCAATAACTCTAATCTTCGTCTTGCTCTCAGCCTCCTCCGTGACAATCTGTTTGTTACCCTCCTGCGTGTAGGCCGGAAGGCCAACTGAGCAGAAAAGGAGTGTCATCAGCAGGATGGAGTAGATTTGCCTCATAGCATGTTGTTTGCATCACAAAGTTAGCACTTTTCCTTCATCGGCAAGTTCAGTCTCCGGAAAAACTGCAACAGCCTCTTTTAAAAGTGTTTCCAGCTCGTTATAGCGGGATGAGTAGTGGCCGATAATCAGTTTCTTCACGCCGGCTTCCCTGGCTATCTCCGCAGCCTGGCGGGCTGTGGAGTGGTATGTCTCACCTGCGCGGATCAATTCACTTTCGGCAAAAGTGGCTTCATGATAAAGCAGATCCACCCCTTCAATATGCGGGATGATCTCGGGAGCATAGGCTGTATCGGAGCAGTAGGCATATCTCTTTGCCGGGTTGCCGGGAAGGGTGAGTATCTCATTGCGAATAACGGTGCCGTCAGATGTGATATAATCGGCTCCCTCTTTAATCTCTTTAATCTGTTTCAGCGGTATCCTGTAGAAATCTATCATCTCCCTGATGATATGCCTGGGAGTCTCCTTCTCCTCGAAGAGAAAACCGTTGGTGGCGATGCGGTGCTTCAGCGGGAAGGAAGTTACCTTCATCGATCTGTTCTCGAACAACAGCTCATCTCGGTCGGGATTCAGCGGGATGAGATTGATCCTGAATGAGATATATTTACCCAGATAGCCCAGCAATGGGTCTAATAAGAAATCGATCTCCCTGTGTGCATAGAGATTCAACTCATTTGTTCTTCCAAGCATGCTGAGGGTAGAGAGCAGTCCCGGCAACCCGAAGATATGGTCACCATGCAGATGTGAGATGAAGAGGCTGTGGAGCTTGCTCATGCGGGCTTTGTACCTCCTCATCTGGAGCTGTGTCCCCTCTCCGCAGTCGATCATAAAGAGTTTCTCATGCAGGTCCACCAGTTGCGAGGGAGGGTTGTGCAACGTTGTGGGCATGGCCGATCCGCAGCCCAGGATGGTTACCTCGAATTTAGTCATATCAGCGTATCCCGATCAGTTTATGTGTCTGGAGACTCAATGCCCACACCGGATTCTCCTTGATGAGTGCAATGCAGTAGTCTACATTCTCCTGAATGATGGCGCTGTCGTCGAAAATGGGACTCAACAGATAGCGTTCCGTTTTAGGGAGAATAGAAATATCTGGCAGGGGATCACCCTTTTGAATGGGAAAGCGCAGTTCATCCACTTCGGGTATAAGCTCCCGCACTTTTGCGAAATGTTGCTTGGGGCTGCAGGTGATATAGTCGATGCCTACGGGGACCCTCCTGGTACCGTTGGTCTCAATGGCCTGCATGTACCCTTTTTCACTGAAGAACGCCACCACCCGATCGGTGAGTTGCAGGGTTGGTTCACCTCCTGTCCAGATGATCCATCGGCACCCATATCCTTTTATTTCGGTGTGGATATCCTCAAGCGTCATCTTTACCCCCCGCTCAAAATCAGTGTCGCAGTAACTGCAGGCAAGGTTGCATTTTGCCAGCCTGATAAAAATGGATGCCTGACCCGTGCGTCCTCCCTCACCCTGCAGGGAGTAGAAAATTTCATTGACTGTCAGGCTCATAGACGGCTGATGTTTTAGGGGTTTCGCTTACTTCAATGGCATATAGTTCAGGGAGCAGCGGTTTGAAATTATCGTATAGCATTTTTGCCAGATTCTCAGCCGAGGAGTTCAGGGGCGTGAGGATATCATTGAGGTTCCTGTGATCTAATGTGGAGTCGATGTACTCTTTTACAATTCTCAGTTCATTGTAATCACGGACAAAGCCCTGGCTGTTCAGCTCCCTGCTGCGGAGGTGAACGGTCACCACGTAATTGTGTCCGTGCATACGGCTGCAGGGATGGTCATCAGGCAATCCGAACAGGGAGTGTGCAGCCGAGAATGGAAATTCTTTGCTTATTTTGTACATGAGGTCATTCTTTTATTTCTGTCAGTTCATTCCCGATAGCATCTAAACTCAGATAGGTTCTGAGGGGATAGTGATCGGAATATTTCAATTTGTCCACCTTCGTTCTGAAGGCATTTATATTTCCGCTGTGCATGATGTAATCGATGCGAAACAGGAAGAGATCCTTGTGATAGGTGATGCCGGGACCGAAGGCGGTGGATACATAAGCATCGTTTAACCCTTTCTTCATCTGATGGTAGCTGTAGGAGATAGGTGTATCATTGAAATCACCGCAGATGATGGTTCCCTCTGTCTCCTGCGTTTCAATGAACTGCTTTACTTTCGCTACCTGCCGTGCACGCATCCTGTAAGCTCCTCCCAGACGATTGCGTATGTTGCTGGTCACCTGTTCGAGCTTAACTGATTCACTGTTCTGGAGAAAATCGCTGTAGAGCTTTTTATCCTCTGCCATGATACTGTTCGATTCCAGATGTACGTTGGCTACGGTCAGTTTTTTCCCGTCAACATTAATGGTGTAGACAGCTGCTCCGTTGTAGGAGGACTCAAAGAGCACTTCATGCGTTTTCTCAATCGGATATTTTGAGAAACATGCCAGTCCGAAGATATGGTATTTTCCCGAAGATTCCAAACCGGTGACCGAACGATAGGGGTATTGATTGAGGATACGGTTCACGTCACGCTGTGAAAAGATCGATTGACCTGTTTTGCTCACCAGATATTCCTGCAGGCAGACAATATCGGCATCGGTACAGGCGATATAATCCAGGATGGGATGTTCGGAAGAGTTTTTGCTCCTCTCCTCGGGAAATCCCTGTACATTGTAAGTCAGCACCTCTATAGACCCCTGTGGCGTCTTTTCGGGAAAAATGTGCATGGGGAAGAATGTCGCTACGGGCTTATGACAGAGTAGAATCGCAAGAAGAGAAACGAAAGCCAGTTTCCATTTCGAGAAAAATATCCAGAAAAACAAATAGACGACATTAAGCAGGAAGATTAAACCGAAGGCCAGGCCGATATATGAAAAGAGGTTGGTCTTCAGGGGAGATACTCTCCAGGATAGAAAAGAACTGAAAAGCAATACAATGGCAACAATGTTAGTGGCAAAGATGATCCATTTCACAATGTCCCTGAACCTCGGTTTTTTATTTTTTGCTCGCATCGAAAAGTCTCTTTTTTTCTTCTGATGATAAACTGCTGTATCCTGATTGTTTTAACTTATCCAGGATTGCATCTATAGCCTCCTGTTCACTCTTCTTTCTTTTGTTGTACTCCCAGTCGGTTTCGTTGCGGCTGTACTCCACTTTCATCTTTGATTTCTTCATGCGGGGTTTGAACAGACCGACGAACCAGTCTATTATCCGGCTCATCCAATGAGTGATATCCTTTCCCTTCTTGTATTGAACAGCAAAAAGATAACCCAGCAGTGCTCCTCCGATATGGGCAACATGTCCGCCCGGGTTGGTGGGGTCTCCCAGTGAAAGGAAATCGAGAACAAAAGCGAAGATGGCTATATAGACAATCTTGATCCGCCCGAGAAAAAGAAGACTCAACTCCACCTCGGGACGATAGAACGCTGCACCCATCACGATGGCCATCACTGCTGCCGAAGCACCAATCATCCATCCGCTGCCCATATCGGTATAATAAGGGATCGTATTGAAAGCGACCACATAGAGGATTGCTCCCGCCAGACCACCCAGCACGTAAAGACTGCCGAGAGACCGCCCGGTGAAGTACTGCAGAAAGATCTGTCCGA
>JAAYGM010000242.1 GCA_012727735.1 Bacteroidales bacterium
CGGCACCGGATGAACAGAAGCAGGGTGATCCAGCATCGGCGGCCCTTGATCAGGTGAAGATAACCCCATTGGCGAAAAAGGTGATGGAGGAGAATGATCTATCGGTGGATGATGTAATCAGCGGTCTCCGGAGGCTGAAACGCGAGGATGTGGAAGCATCGATGCATACCGGAAGCGGAACATTAATCGGTGGGCTGAGAAAACCGGTCAGCCGTGAAATGCGGAGTGAGCGGTTGAGTTCACTGCGCAGGAAGCTGAGTGAACGTCTTGTGTCGGTGAAGAATGAAACGGCGATGCTCACCACCTTCAACGAGGTGGATATGAAGCCGATCATGGATCTGCGAAAAAAATACCAGAACAGTTTCGTGGAGAAGCATGGTATCAAGCTGGGTATGATGTCTTTCTTCCTGAAAGCCTGTGCTACTGCCCTGCAGGAGTTCCCCAGCGTGAATGCGATGATGGATGGTGAGAACCTCGTCTCCTATGATTATGCCGATATCTCAGTGGCGGTAAGTGCACCCAAGGGGCTGATGGTTCCCGTAATCCGTAATGTGGAGAGCCTGGGGCTGGCCGAGATCGAACAGGCGATAGCCGAAGTGGCGGAGAAAGCACGCAAAGGGCGGTTGTCGATCCCCGAGATGACCGGTGGTACCTTCACCATCACCAATGGCGGCGTGTTCGGGTCGATGATGTCAACGCCGATTATCAACCCGCCACAGTCGGCCATCCTGGGTATGCATAATATCCTGGAGCGTCCCGTGGCTGTTGAGGGGCAGGTGGTAATCCGTCCGATGATGTATGTGGCGCTGTCGTACGATCACCGTGTGATCGACGGCAAAGATTCGGTCGGCTTCCTGCTCAGGGTGAAACGATTGCTGGAGAACCCTGTCGATCTGCTTTTTGGCGGCAGCAGTGGTGAGAAAGCGTTGCTGGAGATCTGAGCGCAACCCGTTTCAGCTCCTATTCACCTGTGCCGGTCGTCCCGACGATTGTGAACTTCGCGAACTTCAGCAACAACTGTTTCTTGCCTGCCGATTCGAACACTACAAAGGCGCGGCGGTCGTTGCCGTTCATCTCTATCGAGGTGACCACGCCGCGGCCGAATCGTTCATGTTCTATGATATGACCTACCTCCAGCGCAGATGCCTCCTTCGACAAGGGGATGGAGGAGGTCGTCTGCTGCAGCGGCACCGTTTTTTTCGGTGGCGTCTGTTTATAGTTGTTCTGTATGCGTTGTTCGCGCATCGAGCCCCAGAAATCATCTGCCTTAGGAGGACGGGATACATCGGTTGCTGTGTGCTTGTCCATCGAGATGTAAGAGGGATCAATATCCTTCAGGAAGCGGCTCTCTGTAGCAGGGTTGATCTGTCCGTTCTTAAAGCGGCTTCTGGCATAGCTGATGGTGCAGCTTTTCTTCGCTCTGGTGAGTGCCACGTAAAACAGACGGCGCTCCTCTTCCAGCCCTCTTATCTCCGATTTTGCCATCCCCGAGGGGAAAAGATCCTCCTCCATTCCCACCACAAACACATGATTGAACTCAAGACCCTTGGCAGAGTGGACAGTCATCAGGGTCACCTTCTCGTTGTCGGCATCCTTGTCGGTATCCTGATCGGTCAGCAGTGATACCTCCGAGAGGAAGTCGACCAGCTGATTGTTTTCTTCACCCTGCTCCTGGCGGGTAGCGACGAACTCACTCATCGCATTGAGCAGCTCCTGGATGTTTTGGGTGCGGCTCATGCCCTCAGGCGTCATGTCGTCATACGCCTCTTTTGCGATGCCGCTGTTTTTGATCACCTCCTGTGCCAGCTGGAAGGCGTTCATCGTTTCGTTCTTTTCGATCAGATCACTGATGAGGGCGTGGAAGCCGCTCATTTTTTTTGCTGTGCCTGCGTTGACATCCATATTGTATTCCAGCGGGGATGCCAGTGCCTGCCAGAGGCTGACGTTATGGAGTTGCGCTGCCGATGTGATCTTACCTACGGTCACATTGCCGATGCCCCGTGCGGGGTAGTTGATGGTTCTGCGAAAAGCCTCCTCATCGCTCCGGTTGACGATAATGCGGAAGTAGCTGATCACATCCTTGATCTCTTTTCGCTGGTAGAATGAGAGCCCCCCGTAGATACGGTAAGGGATATTGTTCTTCCGCAATGACTCTTCAAAGATACGCGACTGCGCATTGGTGCGGTAGAGGATGGCGAAGTCACTGTACGGCGCATGCTCCTCAAGCCGCATCCGGGCTATCTTGTTGGCGACAATCAGCCCCTCCTCGAAGTCGGAGAAAGCACTTCTTATCTCAATCTTCTCACCTTTCTCATTTTCCGAGAAGACATTCTTGAAGATCTGTTCGGTGTTCTTTTTTATCAGGCTGTTGGCAGCGTTGACAATATTTTGTGTGGATCGGTAGTTCTGTTCCAGCTTGAAGACCTGTGTCTCAGGGAAGTTGGATTTGAATTTCAGGATGTTGTCGATATTGGCACCCCTGAAGGAGTAGATGCTCTGCGCATCGTCACCCACCACGCAGACACGGTGGTGCTTCTCTGCCAGCTGCTTCACGATCAGGTGCTGGGCGAAGTTGGTGTCCTGGTACTCATCCACCAGGATATACTGAAACTGATTGCGGTATCTCTCCAATACAGCCGGATGGTCGCGGAACAGGATGTTGGTCTGCATCAGCAAGTCGTCGAAATCCATGCTGTTGCCCGAGCGCAGTCTGCCCTGATAGCGCTGATAGATCTCATGTATCATTGGTCTTTTGGCCATCTGGTCATATTGCAGTATCTCTGCATTGGCAGCATACATTCCCGGGGTGATGAGGCTGTTCTTTGCACGCGATATCTGGTTGTGTACCGCTCCCGGTCTGTACTGCTTGTCATCCAGGTTCAGCTCTTTCACAATCAGTTTGATCAGGTTCTTCGAGTCGGAGGAATCGAAGATGGTGAAGTTGCTTTGAAAGCCGATTGCCTCTGCTTCGTTACGCAGGATGCGGGAGAAGATAGCGTGGAAGGTACCCATCCAGAGCCTGCGGGCACTCTTCTCTCCCACCAACTCTGCGACACGTGATTTCATCTCACGTGCCGCCTTGTTGGTGAAGGTGAGTGCAAGCAGGTAGTAGGGTGGGAGCCCCTGTTCCAGCAGATAGGCAATCTTATAGGTGAGCACACGAGTCTTACCGGATCCGGCACCCGCGATCACGAG
>JAAYGM010000243.1 GCA_012727735.1 Bacteroidales bacterium
CCGCTCAGGAACCGGCACCCGCCCCCGCACCCGCACCGAAGCCTGAGCCGGCACCGGTAGTGGTGAAGGAATTCCCGGCATTGCCATCGATTCACTTTGCCTTCGACAGTGATGTAGTGGATACCGAGAAGTATGCATCCGAACTGAACACCATCGTCTCCGTACTCAAAGAGTTCAGCGACACGGAGGTGAACATCATCGGCTATACCGACCACAAGGGACCCAACGCCTACAACGACGCCCTCTCGGTGAGAAGAGCGGAAGCAGTGAAGAGTTACCTGGTGGGCCAGGGCATCAATGCCGCACGCATGACCACCTCCGGCATGGGTGAAGATCCCAAGACCAGCGGTGAAGAAGCCCTCACCATCCAGGCTCGCCGTGTGGAGGTGGCAAAATAATCTCTTAATGGAAAAGGTTTAAACATTTACAATAACAACGAACAGCCACTTTGTCTTGTATGAAGGGTTGAATTTAAATTATTTTTCCGGAGAAAGAGGGATGCCCGCAAGGGTTTCCCTCTCTTTTTTTTCTACGCAAGATAAGACTTTTTAATCATAATCTCTGAGGAAGAGGTGCCTTGAAATTCCACGCTATGAACCTACAAAATCAATTCCTTCAGCAAATTATAGATCAAAATTGACAATGAAATCAAAACTTTATATTAACTTTGTTCGATTTTATACAAGACAAAAAATTACAAGCAATTTATGATGAATCCAATTGTTAAGCGTATCGAGTTGTCTGACGGACGGACGATTACGCTCGAAACGGGGAAAGTGGCAAAACAGGCCGATGGCTCCGTGACCCTGAGAATGGGTAACACGATGCTGCTGGCAACCGTTTGCGCCGCCAAAGATGCAACCCCGGGAACAGACTTCATGCCTTTATCGGTAGATTACAAAGAGAAATTCTCCGCTTTCGGACGTTTTCCGGGAGGATTTATGAAGCGTGAAGGAAGACCTTCTGACACAGAGATACTTACAAGCCGGCTGATTGACCGCGTATTGCGTCCGCTCTTTCCGGACGATTACCATGCCGATGTTTTTGTGAACGTCATCCTATTCTCGTCCGACGGCGAAGATATGCCTGATGCACTCGCAGGACTGGCAGCATCCGCAGCACTGGCGGTTTCGGATATACCCTTCAACGGACCTATCTCCGAAGTACGTGTAGCACGTATCAACGGTGCGTTCGTGATCAACCCCACCTTCAAACAGCTGGAACAAGCTGATATCGACATCATGGTGGGTGCCACCTTCGACAACATCATGATGGTGGAAGGTGAGATGAATGAGGTCTCTGAAGCAGAGATGCTCGAGGCAATCAAATTTGGCCACGAAGAGATAAAAAAACATTGTCAGGCGCAGATGGAACTGACCGAGATGGTGGGTAAAACCGTCAAACGGACCTATAGCCACGAAGAGAAAGATGAAGCGCTGCGCAAACTGGTATGGGATAAATGTTACCAGCCCGCTTACGTGGTGGCTGCTTCACAGAACCCCAACAAGCATGAGCGCATTGCCGCTTTTGAAGCCATCCTGACAACATTCCTCGAAGCGATGCCCGAAGAGGAACGCGAAGAGAAGGCTGCGCTGGCAGGCAAATATTACCACGACGTGGAGAAAGAGGCGATGCGCCGCTCTATCCTCGATGAGGGGAAACGCCTCGACGGAAGAAAAACAGATGAGATACGTCCCATCTGGAGCGAAGTTGATTATGTTCCCGGCCCGCACGGTTCGGCCCTTTTCACACGGGGTGAAACACAATCGCTCACCACCGTCACACTGGGTACGAAGCTGGATGAGAAGATCATTGACGATGTGCTGAATCACAGTACCGACCGCTTCCTTCTGCACTATAACTTCCCTCCCTTCTCCACCGGTGAAGCGCGTCCGCAACGCGGTACAGGCCGTCGTGAGATTGGTCACGGGAACCTGGCTCACCGCGCACTCAAAAAGATGATCCCGCAGGGTTATCCTTATGTGGTACGTGTAGTGTCTGACATCCTGGAATCGAACGGCTCCTCATCAATGGCTACCGTATGCGCCGGCACACTCGCGCTGATGGATGCAGGTGTACAGATGATCAAACCGGTGAGCGGCATCGCCATGGGATTGATTTCTGAAAACAAGGGACAGAACTTTGCTGTACTCTCAGATATACTGGGTGATGAAGACCACCTGGGTGATATGGACTTCAAGATTTGCGGTACCAAAGATGGTATCACTGCCACACAGATGGATATCAAGGTGGACGGACTCTCCTATGAGATTCTCGAGAAAGCATTGGCACAGGCCAAAGCCGGACGTGAGCATATCATGGGCAAAATAATGGAGACACTCTCCGAACCACGTGCCGATCTGAAACCACATGCTCCGCGCATTGAGGTGATCATGATCCCTAAAGATTATATCGGTGCCGTGATTGGACCGGGTGGAAAGATCATCCAGGGTATCCAGGAGGAGACAGGCGCCATCATCACCATCCAGGAGATCGACAACCAGGGCCGCGTGGAGGTTTCTGCCACCAACAGAGATTCGATTGATGCAGCCATGAACAAGATCAAAGGTATTGTTTCAGTACCTGAGGTAGGCGAAGTATATGACGCCACAGTCCGTTCGGTCATGCCCTACGGTGCTTTCTGCGAATTCCTTCCCGGAAAAGACGGATTGCTTCATATCTCGGAGATCGACTGGAAACGACTGGAGAGAGTGGAAGATGCAGGTATCAAGGAAGGTGACAAGATTCAGGTGAAACTGATCGACGTTGACCCCAGAACAGGCAAATTCAAGCTGTCACGCAAGGTGCTGCTTGAACGCCCTCCCAGAACAGATAGCCACAGAGATAATCAGGATTGAACAGATCACTGAAACACTATCAATAATATTTAAAAAGCGGACCAAAAAAGGTTCGCTTTTTTGGTGCCCTTTATCTGTGTGTTCCAGACAAGGTTTCGTTCTTTTTACTTCTCTCTGTTCTCTTATATAGAAACATTCTATTTTCAGGATATTGTAGTCCACAGACGCTATTTTTTGTATTTTTGTAATCTTAATCAGCTGTTTCGTATTAAAACGAATGATATAAACAGCTATTTGCACAAATATGCAACCTGCTATATGCAGCAACAATAAAAATGAACAAGCAACTACTATTGGGAGCCGAAGCGATCGCGCAGGCGGCACTGGATGCAGGAATATCGGGGGTGTACGCCTATCCGGGCACACCCTCCACCGAGATTACTGAATATATACAACGCTCAATACAACCGGAAGAGGCACCGGTACGTTCAGCCTGGTCCACGAACGAGAAGACAGCATACGAAGCAGCACTGGGAATGTCCTATGCCGGCAAACGAAGTCTTGTCTGCATGAAGCATGTGGGACTCAACGTAGCCGCCGATCCGTTTATGAACTCCTCCATCACCGGTGTGCTGGGTGGACTGGTGGTGGTGGTGGCCGATGATCCCTCCATGCACTCCTCTCAGAATGAGCAAGACAGCCGCGTCTACGGAAAGTTCGCCATGATACCGATCCTTGAACCGGCCAGCCAGCAGGAGACATACGATATGGTAAGATACGCTTTCGATTTGTCGGAAGAGATGGAGCTGCCTGTATTGCTGCGCATCCCTACCCGATTGTCACACTCCCGCGCCGTGGTTTCGCGTAAAGAGGCAGTAACGCAAAACAGTTTGCAGCCATCCACCGAAAAAGGAAAATGGATTCTGTTGCCGGCCAACGCCCGCAGAAATTACCAGAAGCTGCTTGAGAAACAGCCGGAGATGGTGAAGATATCGGAGAGCTCTCACTTCAACAGAATAACGGAAGGTGATGGCGAAAGGGCTGTGATTGCTTTCGGTATTGCTTACAACTATGTCATGGAGGTGATTGAAACCTACAAGCTGCATATCCCCGTACTGAAAATAGGTCAATATCCGCTGCCGGAGAAAAAAATAAAAGTGTTCACTGAAAAAAACAGCGATATATTGATTGCCGAAGAGGGCTATCCCGTGCAGGAAGAGCTTTTTAAAAGCTATTTCGGCAATGGGAAATTCCGCGGAAGACTCGACGGATCATTGCCCCGCACCGGTGAACTGTCGCCCGGCCTCCTGGAAAAAGCACTGCAGGTAGAAACAGACGACAAGAAAAGCATACCTCAGATAGTGGCGTCACGACCACCTATGCTCTGCAAGGGGTGCAGCCATCGTGATCTCTTCGATGCCATCAACAGGGTGATGGCCGATTATCCGCAAAAACACCTGTTCGGTGATATTGGCTGCTACACGCTGGGAGCGCTGCCACCCTATAGCTGCATCAGCACCTGCGTAGACATGGGCGCCTCCATCACCATGGCCAAGGGTGCTGCCGATGCAGGTATCCGCCCGGCTGTCTGCGTGATAGGCGACTCCACCTTCACCCACTCGGGTATGACGGGACTGCTCGATGCGGTGAACGACCGCTCCCCACTGACGGTCATCATCTCCGACAACGGTACCACCGCCATGACAGGTGGACAGGATTCCGCCGGGACAGGCAGGTTCTTCGATATCTGCAAAGGCCTTGGCGTGGAGGAAGCACACATCCGTCTTATCGTTCCGCTGAAAAAGAATCTGGAAGAGAATGCCGGTATACTCAAAGAAGAATTCGACTACAACGGTGTCTCCGTGATTATCGCACAACGCGAATGTATACAGACAAAAAAAGTGAAAAGTAAAAAAGCTGAACACTAATTGCTGAGAACTGACTACTGAAAACTGAAATACATGCAAAGAAACATCATTATCGCAGGCGTAGGGGGCCAGGGAATCCTCACCATCGCCTCCATCATCGACCTGGCAGCGATGAACCTTGGACTGAATGTGAAGCAGGCAGAGGTGCACGGTATGAGCCAGCGTGGCGGAGCGGTGGAATCGCACCTGCGCATCTCATCGGAAGAGATCTGGTCTGATCTGATCCCCCTGGGTAAAGCCGATCTGATCCTCTCTATCGAGCCGATGGAGTCGCTGCGCTACCTGCCCTTCCTCGCACCGGAGGGCATCATAGTGACAGCAACGGAACCCTATGACAACATCTCTGATTATCCCGACAGAAGTGAGTTGCTTCACACAATCCGTCACTCCGGATCCCATCTGCTGGTGGATGCCGGAACAATAGCCAGAGAGGCAGGAAGTGCGAAAGTATATAACGTGGTGATGCTTGGCGCAGCATCACCCTATCTGGGTATGGCGCAGGAGGAGATTGAGAAAGCGATAGAAGCATTTTTCTCGCACAAGGGAGATGAGATAGTCAGCATGAACCTGAAAGCTTTCAGGCTAGGAAGAGATAACAGAACGAAATAAGATGATCTGGAACAGTGGAAGAGAGTGTGCCGACAGGCAACAGATGCAGGAGCTGCAGAGCAGAGAGCTGACAGCGATGATCAGACGGATGCAGGAGAACGTCCCCTTCTACCGGGATAAGTTCAGGGAGGAAGGCATTGAACCGGGTGATATCAGGAGCGTGGAGCAGCTGAAGCAGCTACCCTTCACCACCAAGGCCGACTTGCGGGATAACTACCCCTTCGGACTTTTCACCGTCCCCCAGACCGACGTGGTGCGCATCCATGCATCGAGCGGCACCACCGGGAAGCCTACGGTGGTGGGTTACACACAGACTGATATTGCACTCTGGGCCGAAGTGGTGGCACGCAGCCTCACCATGGCCGGCATCCATAGCGGCGACACCATCCAGATAGCCTATGGCTACGGACCCTTCACCGGGGGACTGGGACTGCATTACGGCGCTGAGAAGGTAGGTGCTACCGTCATCCCCATATCGACCGGCAACACCAAAAAACAACTGCAGTTCATGACCGACTTCAAAGCAACCATTCTGGCCTGCACACCCTCCTATGCAGCACATCTGGGTGAGAGCATCCTGAAAGAGGGCATCTCGCCTGCCGACATCAAACTGCGAACCGGTGTCTTCGGTGCTGAGCCGTGGACCGGCGAGATGCGGACAGAGATTGAGAAACTGCTCAATATCAAAGCATACGATATCTACGGGCTGAGTGAGGTGATTGGGCCGGGGGTCTCTATGGAGTGTGAATGCCAGTGTGGAAACCACGTCTTCGAGGATCACTTCATCCCGGAGATCATCGACCCGGATACACTGGAGGTGCTGCCCGACGGCGTTCTGGGTGAGCTGGTCTTCACCACGGTAACCAAGGAGGCGATGCCGCTGCTGCGCTACCGCACACGCGATCTGACACGCCTGCATCACGGCAAATGTGATTGCGGACGCACGCTGGTACGCATGGAGAAATGCCTCGGCCGCACGGACGACATGCTGATCATCCGCGGTGTGAACGTCTTCCCCTCGCAGGTGGAATCGGTGCTGATGGAGATGGCAGAGACAACACCCCACTACCAGCTGATCATCCGTCGGGAAAACAACCTCGACACCATGGAGATTCGTGTGGAGATCAACGAGGAGAACTGGTCGGACAGTATCCGTGAGCTGGAGGGGATCCGGCGGCGCATCGACCACAACATCAAGAGCCTGCTGGGAATAGGCGCCATCATTAAGCTGGTGGAGCCCAACAGCATTGAGCGATCGGAGGGCAAGGCCAAGCGGATCATTGACGAACGTCACCGCTGAACGATAAAAAAACCAACATAATAACCATTGAAAGCCCAACGCTTGCTCCGAGAGAGCTGAGAGCTGAGAGCTGACAACTGACAACTGAAATAATATGTTAATCAAACAACTCTCCGTTTTTCTGGAAGACCGGTCGGGACGGCTTACCGAGCTGACACGGATACTGGCCGAGAACGATGTCAACATCACGGCACTCAGCGTGGCCGAGACAGCTGACTATGGCATTGTACGCATGGTTGTAGGAAGACCTGAACTGGCGAAAAAGGTGCTGGAGAAAGCCGGCTTCTCCATCGGGCTGACCGATGTGGTCTGTGTGAACATGCCCGACAAACCGGGATCATTGTACCGGATCCTGGAGATACTGACCGATGAAAAAATCAACATCGATTATATGTATGCTTTCTCCAAAAACGCCGTGGCACTGGCTGTCATCAGAGCGGCCGACGTGGCACAGGTGATTGAGGTACTGCAGCAGCATCGCTTGCAGCTGCTCTCACAAAGTGACATCTATCAACTCTGAATAACCTGCAACAAACAATAACTCAATGACCCGATTTGCCAACAGTGTTTCCGGTCTCAGCTCCTCTGAGATTCGTGATCTGATGAGCCTCGCCACCGCCCCTGATATGATCTCTTTTGCCGGCGGAATGCCCGGCAACGATCTTTTCCCGCTGGAGGAGATGGACAGGATCTACAATAGTCTCACGGAGAAAGAGAAGCAGGCTGCCCTGCAGTATGGTCCCACCACCGGCCTACCTTCCCTGCTTGAATCATTGTCGGGATACCTCGAAGCAAAAGGACTGCCGGTGAAGAAAAACAGGCTGATCATCACCACAGGGTCATTACAGGCGATTCATATCCTTGCAAGGGCATTGATTGATCCGGGTGATGAGGTAGTGGTGGAGCGCCCCTCCTTTATTGGCGCGCTCTCTGCATTCCGTGCCTGCCAGGCGGAGCTGCTTTCCGTGCCGCTGAAAGAGGACGGGATGGATACAGATCAGCTTAAAAAGATACTGGAGAGCAGCCATCCCAGACCGAAGTTCCTCTACTACGCACCCAACTTCCACAACCCGGCGGGCATCATCTATTCCCGGAAGGTGAAACAGGAGATAATCGCTCTGCTGAGAGATCAGGATATGCCCATCATTGAAGATGATGTATACAGTGACATCTGGTTTCACGAGGAGGATCTGCCGGAGATGGAGCTTATCAAGGCGATGGATCCCGATGGTATTGATGTCTGCTTCACCGGCTCCTTCTCCAAGATGCTGGGGCCGGGCCTGCGACTGGGGTGGATGCTGGTGCCGGAACATATTTTCAGGAAATGTGAACTGATCAAACAATCGATCGATGCCTGCTCACCCAGCCTCTCGCAGGTGATCGCCGACAAGTTCATCCGCAGCGGAGATATCTTCAGCTACACACAACGTGTGCGTGAGGAGTACAGGAAACGGGGTTCAGCGATGATTGACGCGCTGGAGAGTAACCTGCCCGCTTATGTCACTTTCGTCAGACCGCGCGGCGGCTTCTACACCTGGCTGCAACTGCCCGAAGGAACCGACTCAACGGCGGTGCTCAGAAAAGCGATAGAGAAAGGGGTGGTCTTTGTCACGGGGAAGACATTCGATCCGGACGGGGTAAAGAATGACCAGATGAGGGTTTCATTCTGCAATACTGATGTGGAGACTATCCGCCTTGGCATACCTGTCATTGCCGATGCAATACGCGAAGTGTGCGGCAGGTAGGCTGCCGCACACTTCACACATTATTCATTTCAACACGCTTATCCGAGGAAAGAGATCAGCACGCCGGCAGCGACGGCTGAGCCGATCACACCAGAAACGTTACTGGCCATACAGTACTGC
>JAAYGM010000244.1 GCA_012727735.1 Bacteroidales bacterium
AGGGGTAAAATGCAAGCCTTTTGAACCTGTTTTCTCAAGAATTTTAATGTCATTTTGTGAAAAACTATCCAGGTATTTTCTTCGGTAATTAGTTGTGTTTCTATACTTTTGATACATGTCAAGAGCACCGGAAAATATGACTAAAAAGCAGCTTCAGGAATTGGTATTGAAGCAGCAGAATAAGATCCAGGTCATCACAGAAGAAATGTCCGGTTTTTCTAGTAAGATTGATCTTTTGAAAAGGAAGGTACAAGAAAAAGAGAAACAAGTTCAGGTCATAACGAAAGAGAAAGAGTCCCTGCTGAAAAAGCTTCAGGAGATGTTGGAGAAGTTCAGTTCAATGAAGTTCGAACTATCCCAACTAAAGCGTTTAATTTTTGGATCAAAACGTGAGCGTTTTGTATCCGGGGCTGAAAACGGTCAAATGAGTCTCCCCTTTAATGTCGAGGAGGCAACCAGAGAAGATAGTGTAGCCACTACAGAAAAGGTCTCTTCCTTCCAGCGTCAGAAAAGAAAGAATCATCCTGGTCGTCTGACTCTTCCTGATCATCTTCCTGTGGAAGAGATTATCATAGAGCCTGAGGAAGACGTAACAGGGCTGAAGTGTATTGGTTATGAGACCACCGATGAGCTGGAATACCAGCAGGCCATTTTGAAAATCAAACGCTTCAAGCGGCCTAAGTATGCCAGGAAGGATAACGAAGGGGTAATTTGCGGGGATCTGCCTTCGCGACCTATAGATAAAGGCATTGCCGGCCCCGGTCTGTTATCTCATATTCTTGTCAGCAAATATGTCTATCATCTACCATTCTACAGACAGTCACAACGTTTTAAAACCGAACACCAGATCGATATCCCCCGTTCAACAATGGGGGGATGGCAAAGCTCAATAGCCAGTTTGCTTCATCTCTTATATGAAGAACAAAAGCGGCAGATACTGGGTCAAGGGTATCTTCAGGTGGATGAAACACCGATCCAGGTGCTTGATCCAAAGAAAAAAGGGAAGACCCACAGAGGGTACTACTGGGTGTACTACTCGCCTATTCAGCGCATGGTACTGTTCGATTACCAGGAAGGTCGTGGGCGGGATGCTCCCAGAAAATTATTATCAGATTTTAAGGGTTATCTCCAGACTGATGGGTACAAGGTCTACGATTGGTTTGGTACGCAAAAGGATATTACATTGCTCAGTTGCATGGCGCATGCCCGGCGCATGTATGAAAAAAGCATAAGTGATGACAAAAAACGGGCCGAGTATGCCATGACTGAAATCCAGAAACTCTATCATATTGAACGTCGGGCACGCGAGCAAAAACTTTCTCCGGAGCAACGCCATGAACTCCGACTGGAGGAATCATTGCCGATACTGAATGAATTGGGAAAGTGGATGACTGCACAGGTCAGGACCACCCTACCAAAAAGTCCATTCGGGAAAGCTTTGATCTATTCTATTAGCAGATGGGACAATCTGATGAACTATCTCAGGGACGGATACCTGGAAATTGATAATAATCTGGTCGAAAATTCAATCAGGCCTACAGCTCTCGGGAGGCGCAACTACTTGTTTGCCGGATCCCATGCCGGAGCTCAAAGTGCTGCTATGTTCTATTCATTCTTCGCTACATGTAAACATAACAATGTAGACCCCTTTACCTGGTTAAAAAAAGTCCTGGAAATTATCCCGGATTATCCGGCCAACAAACTCTCAGATCTCCTTCCCCAAAATCTAAACTTAGTATAACGCACTGAAATTACCTCAAAAGTGTACTTGCTAGGACGGATACATATACGTGTTGAAAAAATCAAAAATACTCCAGGATTTGTTAGAGTAACTCCAAGGATTTCCGGATTTTCGTTGATTTTAGTTGGATTTTCCCTGACTTGTAGATTCCTGCCATTTATGAGGAAGCAGGTCTGCCAGGTCCAGATCATAGTTGTCATTATATTCCGGGATCCGGTTAAGGACATCTGTCAGCCATTCCCTGGGATTTACATCACTGGCCTTGCAGCAACCAAACAGTGAGTACATAATGGCAGCATTCTCCGCTGCATCATGATTTCCGCAGAACATAAAGTTTTTACGTCCCAGAGCCAAAGGGCGCAGGGCATTTTCTACCGGATTATTGTCGATCCTATAGCGTCCGTCCAGATGATAACGTGATAAGCGATGGAACAGATTGTATGTATACCTCAGAGCCTTATACATCCTTCCACCCGGGATTGTTTTAGGAAGATACTTTACTAACCATTTCTCAAAAGCTGTTTGTACAGGATAGGCCAGCTTTTTCCTTAATTCAGCTCTTTCTGCATAATCCAGATTCTGATCATCTGCCATGGTTTCAACTTTGTAAAGCAGGCCGATTTGCTCCAGCGCATACTCCGCTCCGGACTTATCTTCCTTTAAAGCCTCGGTAAATTTTCTCCTGGCATGTGCCCAGCAACCCAATAGCAAGACTCCCTTCTTATTCTCATAGACTGAGTATACATCATAACCATCCGTTTGAACGGCACCTTTGTAATTATGGAGTAATTCTATGACAACTTTCTGGGCTCTGGATCCTTTATCGTAATGGAAAAACACAAGGTTGTCCATCACTGAACGAACTACCCATAAATATGCCTTTACTGCTCGCTGCTTCTTATTATCGATCACAGGTATGGTACTCTCATCAACCTGGATATAATCTGTAGAAAGAACCAATTCCCGCAACCTGTAGTACAATGCTCTTAGCAGATCACTACTTGATGTGAACCATCCGTTAACTGTCGAGGCTGGCAGGCTCACTCCAACTTGCTTAAACATATCAATCTGACGGTGAAAGGGAAGATGGTGCATGTATTTTCCCATCAGAAGCTCCGCCAGCAGACTCGCTCCGGCATTGCTGCGTGGCAATGGCAGTAATGGAAGAGAAGCTATTTTTACATTCTTCCTTTCTTTGGTTTCCTCACCTTCTGATTGCTCATGATCTTCCTGAAGTTCTTTTTTAAGCACATACTTTGGCCGGATAATCTGCCGGACAAACAACTCCCCGGGCTTATGTTCCAGGATTTCTGTTACTTCCTGGCCAATACGCTCCCAGTTCTCATCGATACCTTCAGGTTCTATGACCTCGGTTTCTCTGCGAAGGTGATCAGGTAATGGCAAGCGGACTGGCTTTTTCTTATTCTCCGGCTTTTTTCGCTCGTAAGAAATGATCTCTTTTGCTGCTTTCTCGATGACTTCTTGCTCCTCAGGAAGAACATCCATACCATCAAAATCAATTTTGCGTTGATTGGGATCTTCCGAGATATATTTCTCAGAACTGGATTTCCAGAACTTCCTACGGTACCACGCTAACTGATCTGTTAATTTCTTGATCGTGGCGGCTTGCTCCCTGATAATGGACTGTGCCTTATCTAATGCTCCATTGTCATTCTCACGAAAACGAGATAATTCCTGATACATCTCATCTCGCTCCAGTAAAAGCGTTTCTATCAGGTTATCTTTTTCGGTGTTATCGGCCACTGTTCTTATTTGTGTTTTAACTGATGCTAAGATAATAAAAACACTTGTTGAACAGACTGAAAAACAGCTGCTTATTATTAACACGAATGAAAACTTATGTTAGTAAGTTTTTAGTTTTAGCTTTCGGGGTTTGACACTTTTAACTATAAGTACTAAATCTGACCATTTGACGGTCATTGAACCCGTTGTCGGATCATACTGCGGCAACCTAAACCGCCCCGAGTCCAGCTTCTTATGATAAATGACAAGACCAGCATATTCCATATGAAGGATCTTCATAATATTCTGCTGTCGGTTAATGAAAATAAATACTTCTCCTCCCCGTACATCACGCTGCATCTCCAAGGATACTACACCACTCAAAGTATAAAAACTCTTGCGCATGTCAACCGGATAAGGATACAAATAATACTCTAATGATTGATGAAGATGGAACATACAGATTAATCGTAAAGGTGAATAAGGACTCGAAGCTGTGACAGGTCCAGATCATGCTTCAATCGTAGTATGGTCCCGTTTGGATAAACAAGTTCAAACAATGATTCTTTACCAGAAAATATTTCGGAGCATGCTGACCCCTTTGGCAATTCCATCCCTGAAGGCTTTACAATTAAAGGAATAAAATCTTTTCTCCCCGGTTTCTTACTTAGTTTCTTCTTCCAATAATGAAAAGTGGAGCGGGCTATACCATGGTTGGAACAAAAATTTTTTATTGTCAGACCGGACTCATGTTGCTCTTCTATCAGTTCTCTAAACCTGGATTCTTTTTGCATTCGCTTTTTACGGCCAAAGATACAGGCCAAATTCAAGCCGGAAAATACGTACTAGGCCGAAGGCTTACGTAAGGGTACGTATGCTATGGGTTGTAATCATTTAGTTACATGCCGTGTTTTACGTTATCCCTAAACTCTTTTGACCTTATAGGTTTTTGTTTCTTATGCCACACCTGTTTTGTATGGCTGTCTGTTTTTCATTACATATCTTATTCGGTTTAATAGTTTACGTGCCACTTTGATTACTACTTTGTGTCCTTTATTATTGACCAGATGCAAATGATAGTACTGCATCAATGCAGGATCCATCCTGATTGCCTGCCACGAGGATTCAATAAGAAGGGTTCTGAGAAACGAATTACAACGAAAAGTTATTCCACCCGTATAAGTGATTTCCCCGCTCTCTCTTATCCTGGGAATGAGGCCAATATAACTGCCTAACTGATCAATGTTTTTAAAACGGTTAATATCTCCAAGTTCTGTTATTAATGCTGATGCAGTCAGTGGACCTATACCTGATATCGATTTTAATAGCGTATAAAGCTCTCTGTCATATTCCCGGATCCTTTCCCTTATCTGACGGCTTAGTATCAATAACTGGCTCCTGTGATACCCGTATGAGCTAATCAGATTAGAGAATGCATCCTGACCACTTTTTGTCTGCATCTTTACCTGTTTTAGCCATGATACAAACTTTAAAGTCCACTGGTTATTGTCATATTCAACTGGTATTGTTTCTCCGTAATACTGAAGAAAGCTTTTAATCCTGGTTTTACTACGGCGAAGATCACGCATAAGGTAAAACCTTGTACGGTTTAAACTGCGCAACTCTTCCAGTTCACGGTCAAATATGTGGATCCCATGAAGAGAACCTTTCTCAAGTGACCGGGCGATTTTTCGGCTATCGACAGGATCGCGCTTTTGAAGTTTATCTTTCTGGCTGGTCGGGATGTCGGCTGCATTGATTACGATATTTCTTATCCCAAGAGAATTTAATTCACGATGAATACCATAACCACAAAAGCCTGCTTCATACGCGCTGTTATAGATACCGCCCGGAAACATCCTTTGCAGATAGTTATTCAAAGCCCCGGGATCTGGTGGTTGAGTAAATGTCCGGTGTTCCATTCCATCCACAATGATGGTGACGCTCCAGCTCTTCTTATGA
>JAAYGM010000027.1 GCA_012727735.1 Bacteroidales bacterium
AGGTAGTTGTTGGCAGCCTCGGCAATCTGCAAATCGGAGAAATGTTTGCGTAGGAACCGAACGAAGTTGGAGTTGAGGGAGAGTGATCGTTTCAGGTATTTGTGAGGAATATAGTCTGGAGGTTTCACCGGTTGGTTGGGTTGAGGTACAGAAAATAGTTCACTGGGGACCGGATAATGGTGTAGTGGTTGTGGACCGGTTAGTTGATCTTTGTAATTTGTGGTATGATGATTGGAACCAACGGTTACCGGTTTCTGATGTTGAGATAAATTTGAGTGTGACGTGATGGTATCTGAACTGGATTGCGGAGGTGCCGGTTGAGATGGGGCATTTGGGTTCAAATGAGCATCGCCATTGTTATGTGAGATAAGTGAATGGTGATCGTGATGAGGAGATCCATGGTGTTGTGTAATTGAGAAGTCGGGATCCTGGCGTTTTTGATCTGCGAAATATTGCCGGGGTGTGTAATGGTAACCGCATTTGATTTCGCGGTTGCATCTGCCGACCGTGGGGTGGATGGGCTGATGCGTCTCTCCATCCAGGTAGCGGGTAAAACAATAAGGTGTCTTGCAACCGGGACAGGTGAAGCGGGTGGATTTGCCGGCGTACTTCTGGAGGTAGGGAGGTTTGTACATAATCCCGGGAATATTTAGTGATTGGTAACAAGGTGTTACCAATTAATTCACACATTTATTATTGATATTCTGACAGTTACAGAAATTGGTAACAAAGGAACATATATATAGGCGTGCTACCAATGTTACCAGTGTTACTAACTTGTTACTAGTCTGTTACTAGTTTTACTTTTTCCTGTTATAGTCTGACTATTGATAGCCATTATCACTGAAGAAAGTTGACTTTTCAGGGATGAGGGATGAGTCCGGGTTGGATTCGGAAAGATCTTCATCGGTCCTGTTGTCCGGTATGATTTTCTTGTAGATGCGAAGGATTTTGATCTTGAAGCTGTTGAAGTTTTTCTCCTCCGGACAGAGTCGCTTTGCGATCGCATAGGCGGATATAGCGGGTTGCTCCTCCATGCATTTTCGGACCTCCTCTTCCAGCATCTCTCTGTCACGTTCCGTCACAGCCATGAGATGCTTGTACTCACTGTCGAAATGCAGGAAGTTGAAGTGGAGGAAATTGTCCGGTTTGGTGATCTGGCAAACGATGATGTTGTAGCTGTCATAGATGTGCTCGGTGGAGCGGACCTTGATCATCTTGATATAACGGAAAGAACTGTCGGAAGAGCTCTCTCCTATGGCGAAGCTGCTGTCGCAGAAATTCATCAGCACCTTGCTTCCCTGCAGGTCGTTCCGTGTGAGCGGCTTGGTGAGATCACGCTTAGGAGTGTGCGCCAGCACCAGCAGGGAGAGATTATACATACTTTTCAATCGTTTCAGGTGTTTCATCAATGGGAGCGCATCCTTCGCCCTCTCATTCTCATGCCGGAGATAGGTGATGTTGTCGATGATCACGATCTTGGCACCGGTGTCGGTAATCACCTTCTCTATCGCGTTGCTGAGGGAGAGCTCGAAAGAAGCATCCTCGGGAAAGTCAGCATTCGGATTGATCTCCACGCGGAGGAAGTTATCGCTGAAAACATAAGGTTCTCCATAGTTGCGGGAGTATCTACCCTGGAACTGCTTATCGTTCAGTTCGAAATCGCAGTAGATCACTTTCTGCGCCCGGGGTTCCAGTTTGAACCCCGGGATGGAACACCCTCGAGAGATGCTGTCGGCGATCTGCACCGCCAGGATGGTCTTGCCCACGTTGGTATCGGCAAAGAGGATGCAGAGTTCCTGCTCGTACCAGAACTCACTGAACAGCATCCTGGGGATGGGTCGTTTGGAAGCCTGTTCGATCCAGCTGTTCGCGGTCTTGACCTCAAGAAGAGCAGCAGGTAGTTTTGCTTTAAGCTGTTGGAGGTTGTCGTTCAGATCATCCTCCAACAGCGTTATGAAATTGTTGCCCCTGAACTGTTCGATGTCAATATTCAGGATATCTTCCGGTTGCGTTGCATCAGAAGAGAGACTTTTCGGTTCCATGGTGCTGTTATAGTTTATTCATCGAAATTACACTCATCAATCATTGACCTCCGGCAACAATGATTTTCTAGTGCCGTTGTAATTTTTCTGCAGGATGACGAGGATGTCAGATTTCCGATAGTAGATTTTCCCGCGGATGCGGGAGTAGGGCAACAGCCGATTGGTCCGCCAGCTCTGCAAGGTACGTACGGAGATGTGGAATTTTTGCATCACATCCTGAGAATCCACCCAGTCGGCCCACTCATAGAGGACGGCGTAATGTTTGATCTCATTCATGACAGTCTGCTTTTGTTGTGGTTATTAAAGGGATACTCAATTGATTCCTGCTGCGTTTCATCGGTATGCA
>JAAYGM010000245.1 GCA_012727735.1 Bacteroidales bacterium
AACCTGGAGATCCTCAAAACCATAGATTAACAGCGGGTGGTGCTTCACCCGAAAAATGAAAAACAGATAAAATGATCACCTTAAAGGAAAAAATTGGCTACGGCTTAGGCGATGCTGCCTCTTCCATGTTCTGGAAGATCTTCGGGATGTACTCCCTCTTTTTCTATACCGATGTGTTTGGCATCACTGCTGCCGCTGCCGGTACGATGTTTCTGATAGCCCGCCTCTGGGACTCGCTCACCGACCTGTTGGTAGGTATCATGAGCGACCGCACCAGGACACGCTGGGGGAAATACCGCCCCTACCTGATCTGGTTCGCCATCCCCTTTGCGGTGATGGGTGTCATCACCTTCTATACGCCCGACTTCGGACAGACTGGCAAGCTGGTCTACGCTTATGTAACCTACTCGCTGATGATGCTGGTCTACACGCTGGTCAACGTTCCCTACGCTTCTCTGCTGGCAGTCATCTCGTCCGATCCTCTCGATCGGAATACACTCTCCTCCTACCGCATGGCGTTTGCCTTTATCGGCAGCTTTGTCACCTTCATGCTGCTACAGCCACTGATTGATTTTTTCGCGAAAAACTTCGGCGGTGATATCGCAGCCGTGACAACAGCGGTGGCTGAGACATCGGTCAGCACCAACCCGGTAGGGTGGGTGATGGGTGTCGGCGCCATCGGAGTGATATGTGTCGCCCTCTTTCTGCTCTGTTTCTCGTGGACCAAAGAACGGGTGGTGCAGATCGAGAGCGAGGAGAATGCCTCGGTGAAGCAGGACCTGAAAAACCTGTTCAACAATGCACCCTGGTGGATCCTGGTAGCCACGGGACTGGCAGCGCTCCTCTTCAACGCCATCCGCGACAGTGTAGCCATCTACTACTTCCGTGACTACGTACAGGCTGGCTACCGCATGGCGGGCACCGGCTGGGATATGACCACCATCTACTTTCTGGTGGGACAGGCGGCCAACCTGCTGGGCGTGATGCTGGCCCCCTCCCTCTCAGCACGTTTTGGTAAGCGGAGGACCTATATGATCGCCATCCTGATGGCGGGCATCCTCAGTACCGCCTTCTTCTACATCCCCAACAGCATCGCCTGGATACTGATCCTGCAGTTCAGCATCTCCATCTTTGCCGGTTATGTGCTGCCCCTGCTCTGGTCGATGTTCTCCGATATCGTGGACCATCAGGAGCTGGCCACCGGCCGCCGCGCCAGCGGCCTGATCTTCTCCTCCTCCTCCATGTCGCAGAAGTTGGGATGGGCTATCGGTACCGCACTGAGCGGATGGATGCTGGCCTATTTCAAGTATATGCCCAATGCGGTGCAACAGAGCGCGGAGACCATTCGGGGTGAGCAGTTCATGATCTCCCTGCTGCCGGCAATCTGCTGCGTGCTGGCATTCATAGGGATGTACTTCTACCCGCTCTCTGACAAGAAGGTGAGGGAGAACTACGAACAGCTGGAAGTGAAAAGAGCTGCAGCAAAGATGAAATAAGTGCTTGTGCTACTTTAAAAGATCAGGATTATGCAATACGGTTTCTTCGACGACACACGACGAGAGTATGTGATCACCAACCCCCGCACCCCCTGGCCCTGGATCAACTACCTGGGGACTGAGGATTTCTTCAGCCTGATATCGAACACAGCAGGGGGTTATTCCTTCTACAAGGATGCCAAGTTCCGCCGGCTGACGCGCTACCGCTACAACAACGTGCCGATGGACAGTGGTGGCCGTTACTTCTACATCCGGGAGGGGGAGACAATATGGAACCCCGGCTGGAAACCTTGTAAGACTGAACTGGAGTACTATGAGTGCCGTCACGGCATGGGCTATACCCGGATCACAGGACTGAAAAACAACCTGGAGGCTGAGCTGCTTTTCTTTGTGCCGCTGCAGACCCGGGCAGAGGTGCAGAAGGTGACGCTGCGCAACAACAGCAACGAAACAAAGAGGTTGCAACTCTTCTCCTTTCTGGAGTGGGCACTCTGGAACGCCGCTACCGACATGGAGAATTTCCAGCGTAACTTCTCCACCGGCGAGGTGGAGGTGGAGGGGTCGGTGATCTACCACAAGACCGAATACCGGGAACGCCGTAACCATTACGCCTTCTACTCTGTTAACCAACCCATTGATGGTTTTGATACCGACCGTGAGTCATTCTTTGGACTCTATAACGGCTTCGAAGAA
>JAAYGM010000246.1 GCA_012727735.1 Bacteroidales bacterium
GTCATCGAAGCAGTGCAGCAAAACAGGATACCGGAAGCACATGCAGCCCGCTTTGGAGCACTGCCGGTACAGTTCCGGGGCAGGATGATGCCGATGAACACCTTCTCCTCGGAGATATTGCGCAAGCTCTATAAAGAGCAAGCCTTCGGCAGCCTCAACGCCGATCAGTTCATGCTCAGCCTCCTCGCCATGCCGCAGATGTGGATGCAGGTACCCCTTATCGCCCTGCCCAGCAAGCAGGTCAGTGAGCAGTATGACCTGCCCGTCGACCATGCTCCCTATGCACTCTTTTTCGATCAGCAGGGAAGCTACCGGCTCCTGCCGCCGCTGCAGGCCATATACCACCATCCCGCGGGTGAGCGCACCGCCGCTGAGAAGGATCTGGTAAAGTTGGATGAGAAGATAAACATCATCTGGCAGCTGCTGAATCACAACATGCCGGGCATCTTCCCCAATCCCGGCGATCCCTCACACACCTGGTATGCTGCGGGTGATGATTTATCCCTCTTCCAGGAAGAAGACTCGCTCTTCATCAGCCGCACCTTCACCTGCTACCTCACCGAGGTGACACGCTCACTGCAGAGCGGCGACTGGAGCATCCCTGACAGGGTACTGCGTGAGATTGAAGCATGGCAGCTGCAAAAGGACAAAGCCTCGCTGATCAGGCCGGAGAAACTGAAGGCCGAGATCAGCTACAACAGGATGAATATCTTCAGCAGGGTGCGTGTGGGCTATTTCATCTTCGGGGGACTCCTTCTGCTGCTGGCTTTTATGCAGCAGCTGCAGCAACGGCGATGGAGGGGGGGGGCCAGCCTCCTGCTTACTGCCGGGATCGTACTGTTCTTTATATGGCATATGTATGGCATGGCCATGCGATGGTATATCTCGGGGCATGCCCCCTGGAGCAACTCCTACGAGACCATGGTCTATATCGCCTGGGTGACGGTGCTCGCAGGGCTCGTCTTCGGGAGGAAGAGCGCCCTCACACTGGCACTCGCGACCCTTTTCGGGGGGGTAATCCTTTTTGTCTCCGGACTCAACTGGATGGATCCGCAGATCAATACGCTGGTGCCTGTCCTGAAATCGCCCTGGCTTATGTTTCACGTGGCGGTGATCGTGGCGGCTTATGGCTTCTTCGGCATCAGCTTCCTGCTGGGGATCACCAACCTGTCGCTGATGACCTTCTCTGGAAGGGATAACCAGCTCACCTACCGCCTGAAAGAGCTGAGCATCATCAACAATATCTCCATGCTGGCAGGACTGGCGCTCATGACCATTGGTACCTTTCTTGGCGCCATCTGGGCCAATGAATCGTGGGGGCGCTACTGGGGGTGGGACCCGAAGGAGACCTGGGCGCTGATCACGGTGGTGGTCTACACCATCGTCACCCATCTCCACCTGGTGAAGCGATGGAGCAGTGGCTGGCTCTTCAACCTGCTCTCAGTCCTTGCCTTTGCTTCGGTGCTGATGACCTTCCTCGGGGTGAATTATCTTCTGAGCGGCATGCACTCCTACGGTCAGACCGATAATCTGTCGTCTGTTTTTGCTTATCTTACGGCGGCATTCGGTCTCATCGTCCTGCTTGGGGTGGTATCCTACAGGAAAAGGGATAAGCTGTAAGTTATCAGTTGTCAGCTATCAGCTCTTGAGGTGGAAGCTATGTGAGGACAGCGGTTCAGGTTTTCATTATTCATTATTCATTTTTATATATGATACATTGGGGTTTTATAGGGTGTGGCGCCGTCACCGAAAAGAAAAGCGGCCCGGCTTTCAGTAAGGTGGAGGGATCAGATGTGGTGGCAGTGATGCGTCGTGATGGAGACAAGGCAAGAGATTATGCAGAAAGACATGGTATCGGTAAATGGTACGATGATGCGGATGATCTGATCAACGACCCGAAGGTGGATGCGGTCTATATTGCCACACCTCCCGGTTCACATGCTGCCTATGCAATCGCTGCAATGAGAGCCGGTAAGCCGGTTTACGTAGAGAAGCCGATGGCTGCTTCGCGTGAAGAGGCGGAAGCGATGAACCGTGTCTCAGAGGAGACCGGGGTACCTCTTTTTGTGGCCTATTACCGGCGTACGTTGCCCTACTTTCGCAGGGTGAAGCAGCTAATTGATGAGGGTGCGTTGGGCGATCTCTCCAGCGTACAGATACGCTTTGCCATCCCTCCCTATCAGACCGATTTCGATAGGGAGAACCTGCCCTGGCGTGTGAAGAGAGAACTTGCCGGTGCCGGCTATTTCTATGACCTGGCATCGCACCAGCTCGATCTGCTCGATTATCTGCTCGGAGAAATCACCGGCGTGCATGGGTTTGCGGCCAACGTGGGGGGACTCTACGATGTGGAGGATACGGTCACTGCTGCTTTCCGTTTTCAGTCGGGGGTGCTGGGCAGTGGCAGTTGGAGTTTTGTCGCTCCCGGTGATACCCGTACCGACCTGATCGATTTCGTGGGTACAAAAGGTAAGCTCACCTGCTCAACGTTTATGTTCTCACCTATCGTCCTGGAGACGACAGGAGGGAGGCAGGAGTTTCGCGAGGAGAACCCGGAAAACATACAGTACTACCTGATACAGAGTATCGTCAGCTATCTGAATGGTGTGGGCCCCGTGCCTGTGAGCACGGGTGTCTCTGCAGTCCGCGCCAATAGTGTGATGGACCGGATTTTAAAACCGTGATTTGAAGAGGGTGGGGTTGATGTTCCGGCTGAAGGTTAGTCAAATTTATGAACAGGGGTGGTCAGCCCGACTGATGTTCTTCGGAGCGTTTCTTCTTCCATATCTGCCAGGAATTGACCAGGTTCTGCCATATCACATACATGCCCGGACCAAGCGTGGCCAGCGGGTTCAGGTAGGTCTGAGTGAGCCAGATGGCCAGCACCGTGTTCTTCTGTCCCAGCCCCTGTCCCCCGGCGATGGTACGTCCGAACCTACTGCCAATCTTCCTGCCGAGGTAAAATTGAAGGAGACAGATCACCAGCGAGGTGGCCGCAATGATCAGCTCTAGCGTGTAGTTGCCGTCGTCCTGCAGCCGCACGTAGTTAGTGACGTTTCCGATCACCACGGTGAGGGCAGCCGCCCAGAGATAGAAGGAGACGATCTGTGCCGACCGGATCTTTGTGTGCACTTTGTGTGCCGTTTTCTGGATGATAAAGGTCAGCAGGAACGGCAGAATGAGTATGGGCATCACGCTTCTGAAGATATGCCAGAAGGAGCTGCCAAAAGGGAGAGTGGTTTCACTCTCTCCTATGAGCGAGAGAAACAGCGGTGCGATGAAGGCGACAGAGAGGTTGCTGATGATTGAGTAGGCCGCTGTCACGGAGATGCTTCCCCCGAGGATGCCTGCTACGACAGGTGCTGAGGTGGCAGTTGCCGTGAGCACACAGATCATGGCTGCCTGCGCGAGGACCTCGTTGATGGGCTTCAGTGCCAGGTAGATCAGGGCACTTCCCAGGTACTGGATGGCAAGAAGGATATAATGAAAACGTGTGAGCCGTATATCACTCCAGCTGACACGGCTGTAGGTGATGAAGAGCATCAGTGCCAGCAGGTAGGGTATCACCGGCGAGAGAAGAGAGAGTTGCTTGTGAAATGCTATTCCCAGCACCATCGCTAAGGGGAGCAGGTACTTCTCCAGATTTTTACGCATATCAGTTGTAATAGTTCCCCGGTGTGTCGCTGTTCTCCGGTTTCCTCAGCATATCCTTGTAGCTTACATCGATCATCCACTGCCTGCGGTCGAACACGAAGTCGTTGATGAACTGTTCAATCTCAGGAAGATACTCATTCATGGGATACTCCGATACCTCGTGGCCCATATCTTCCATGCTGTAGAACAGGTAAGGATACCGTTCCTCCCTGAACTTCGCTGTCAGCGATTTTGTGCCGAACATGCCGAGGTGGAACAGACGTGTCTTGTTGTATGGCACCAGCCTGTCGGCACTGCCATGGAAGAAGAGTGTCGGGGCGGGCCGTTGTGTGTAGGAGGGAACTCCTTCTCTGCTGAAGATGCCTCCTGCGAAAGAGATCACACCGGCGTAGCGGAAATCATCTGGCAGCATGTCAGCCAGCCGGTGGTTATCCCGTTCCATATAGTCGGCCTGTAACACAGTGATGGCACCCGCACTTGATCCGCTGATGATGATCTGTGAAGGATCGATATGAAGCGCTTCGGCGTTCTCCAGCAGGTAGATGGTGGCACTGTAGAGATCCTCCACCGCCAGATGGATGGCGTTGAGCAGCGGCTTGAAGCCGATGATGCCGGGTGCTTTCTGCCCCTTCATCCCCAACCGGTAATCGATGGAGACAACAACGAAGCCCCTGTCAGCGAAATGATTGAAGTAGGTATTGTAGAGTTCCGCATCACGCTCCCCATCCTTGAAGCCGCCGCCGAACACAAAAACGAGGCAGGGCCGGGGTAGCTGTGTGATCCTGTCGCTTCTGTACAGATCGAGTTTCAACTCCTCTCCCTCCTTCTCGGCGTAGACGAAGGTCTGTTTACCGGGCAGGCCTGCCTGCAGTGATACCGACATGAGCAGTACCGCGATAATGACGGTTAATCTTTTGTGTGTCATTGCCTACGATTGAATAAAATCAGAAACAAGTTTCATTATTTCGGCTTTTGCCCGGTCATAATCATCGTTGCAGACAGTCACATCGAACTGTGAAGCAAAGCTCATCTCATACTCTGCTTTCGCCAGCCTGTGCTCAATCACATGTGTAGCGTCGGTGCCTCTCTTCTCTAGCCGTTCACGAAGGATCTCCACCGAGGGGGGCATGATGAAAATACTCAGCGCCTGTGCGCCGTAAATCTTTTTGATATTCAATCCCCCTATACAGTCTACGTCAAACACCACATTCCTCCCTTGAGCCAGGATGCGGTCGACCTCACTTTTGAGTGTCCCGTAGTACTTATCGGTATAGACCTCCTCATATTCGAGAAATTCATCGTTGGCAATACGTTGGCGGAACTCCCCGGGGGTGAGGAAATAATACTCCACACCATGTTTCTCCTCACCGCGTGGCAGACGACTGGTGGCAGAAATGGAAAACTGTATGGGTAAACCCTGCGTCAGTAAATAGCGTATAAGCGTCGATTTACCTGCACCTGACGGGGCTGAAAAAATAATTAGTTTAGCCATTTGTTATGATTGTTGCGTGGTGATGCGACGCAGCGGTCATGCAGACACCTATAATATATTTAATATCTGTTCCTTGATCTGTTCCAGCTCATCCTTCATCTGCACGACGATACGCTGCATCCCCGACTGGTTGGACTTGGAGCCGAGGGTGTTGATCTCACGACCGATCTCCTGGGCGATGAATCCCAGTTTCTTGCCCTGTGAGTGGCTGTCGTTAAGTGTTTCAATAAAGTAATCGAGGTGATGCGCAAGACGTGTCTTTTCTTCATTCACGTCCAGCTTCTCAATATAATAGATCATCTCCTGCTCAAAACGGTTCTTGTCGTAGTCCACACCCTCCAGGTTGCTTAGTCCCTCCAGGATGCGATTTTTGATCTTCTCTGTGCGCTCAGCCTCAAAAGGCTCCACCGCTGCCAGCAGCGAACGGATAGAGAGAATTTTATCCGTCAGCACCTTCGAGAGCATCTCACCCTCCTGCCTGCGGAACCTGTTTACCTCGTCCACAGCCTGGTTGATGGCCTTCTCGATGGCTGCCCACTCTTCGTCGTCCAGCTCCTCCATATCCTGCTTCATCACATCGGGTAGGCGCAGCAGTGTGGAGAGCCAATCCTGTGGTTGTGGAACGTTCATCTCCTGCGACAGCTTTCTGATCTCCGCATGATACTGACGCACCACATTGTGGTCTATCTTCGATGAGACATCCCTGGAGATCACCTCCACGTTCATCGAGAGATCTACCTTTCCCCGTTCGAGCAGACGGGATAGCGCATTACGCAGTGCGATCTCCTTCTCACGGTAGATACCGGGAAGACGGGTGAACAGGTCGAACTGTTTACTGTTCAGTGTCTTGATCTCTATTGTTACTTTTTTGTTCGGGAGCTCGGCAACTGCTTTGCCGTATCCTGTCATTGAATGTGCCATATTTCCTGTTTTCAACAAATTTAGACTATTTGAGTCGCCATCGCTCCTCGATTTTCAATTTTCGCCATGGCATAGTTCAAGCAAGCTTGACTCTGCTCACTGGCTTAACGAAATAGTTTCAACAAAGGTAGGGATTTTTGGCGGAAGTTATCATTTTTGGCTGTGAAAGTTCGTTCAGGCCACAAGGCAACGCAACCTGAGGGTTAACAGCAACAGGTCGGCTTAGGGGTGACCGGCACTCTGATTGAGCGTGGCCAGTGAGGAGCATGATTGTTCAGTGAGCCTGTAGGGTGAAGATCATGTTCATGCGTTCTCTTTCTTCCCTGCTTTCTTCTCCGCTTCCTTCAAATGTCGGTCTTCCGCATCACGCACGTCGGCTAGGAACAGCAGTTTGCGCGTCTCAAAGATGTTGGATATCAGGATAAAGAGACAGGCTGCAGAAGCGAGATACTGGATGGATCCGGGAATAAACACCTCAACGGTGATAAATGCTCCCAATAATATGCGTACTTCGGTAGGTCCGAAGATACCCGAATCGATGGAGTACTGACCACCGATCTTGTAACGGAGCTGTGCGGTGATCATCTCCCATCCGTAGAGTACCACAAAAAGGAATCCGGCATACTTCCATGCACCGGGAGCGTAGATGCTGAACCCCAGCCCGATAAGTATGGTGCCGATCCAGTCGACCGTCACATCAAGTGAGAAGCCATACCACTTGCGTGGTGTGCGGCGGTAGTAGGCAAGGCGTCCGTCGAGGGAGTCACCAAACCAGTTGATGGTGAACCCGAGCAGCGAGAGCAGCAGCCAATAACGGTTCACATATGCACCCATCACAAAGCTTGCAGCAACCATGAGGTTGCCGAAGGATCCGATGGCGGTAAGGCCGTCGGAGGAGATCCAGGAAGGAATTTTTTGAACCAGGTAGGCGATGGATTTCTGTTCCCACTCACGGAGGATATTGGTCCTTTGACGATCAGTGGCGATGAGTTTAAGCGATCTCGCCATGTTTCTTTTACTATTCTTCATCTCCGGGTTTAGTTAATATGTTTTTATTCTTATAGAACAAAAGTACTGATTATATTTCAAGTTACGAATTTGTTACCGGGAAAAGTCGCTATTAAATATTATTAATTCCACACAAAAAGAAGCCGCCCCTTCCGGGGCGGCCTCATGCTCTGCTGTGAATTTCGTTCTCAGCGTTAACTGTTTTCATTCTCGTCTGTTGGGACAATCAACTTGTAACCTTTACCATGGATATTGATGATCTCAATATTGGGTTCCGGTTTCAGCAACTTGCGCAGCTTGGTGATATAGACATCCATGCTGCGGGCGTTGAAGTAAGTGTCCTCTTCCCATATCTGCTTCAGTGCGTGATTGCGCTCAAGGATATCGTTGGCGTGTGCACAGAGGAGTGACAGCAATTCTGATTCCTTGGTGGTCAGCTTCGTCTGCACATCACCAATCACCAGTATCTGCTTCTGCGTGTCGAACGTCATCGTGCCGAAGCTGTAGAGCTGCTGTTCCTTGCTCTTCTTGCCTTTCACGCGACGGATAATCGCCTCAATACGTAGTACCAGCTCTTCCATGCTGAAGGGCTTGGTGATATAATCGTCAGCACCTGCCTTGAAGCCTTCCAACACATCTTCCTTCATGTTCTTGGCAGTGAGGAAGATCACAGGGATCTCCGTATTGATGGTTCTTATTTCTTTCACGAGTGTCACCCCGTCCTTCTTAGGCATCATCACATCGACGATGCAAAGGTCATACTTTGTTTTCACGAAGCCCTTGAAACCTGCTTCCCCATCGGGGAACAGATCGGTTTCGAAACCTTTTGCCTGAAGGTATTCTCTAAGCAACATGCCAAGATTCTCATCATCTTCGCATAAAAAAATTTTTAATTTCTCTTCCATATCAATTTTGTGTTATTACGGGTAAACTAATTATAAATCTGGTACCTTTACCTAATTCACTTTCGGCACGTATGGTGCCGTTCACATCTGTAACGATTTTCTTCACGTATGCCAACCCCAGTCCGAATCCTTTCGTATCGTGCCGGTTGCCGGTATGCACGCGATAAAAACGTTCGAATACTTTCTTCGCATCTTCCTTTCTCATTCCAATCCCATTATCCTCTATAGAGATAATAAGCTTGTTTGTTTCATTCCGTGTTCGTATCATCAACTCCGGTGGAATATCTTTCTTTCTGTACTTCAGCGCATTGTCGAGGATGTTGAATAGCACGTTGGTGAAGTGCATCTCATCCACCCTGATTGTTGAGTTCTCAGCCTGCAGGTCAATATCGAGCGTACCCTCCAGCTTCTGCACCTTCAGTGCATGTGTGTTGGCCACACTCACCACCAGATCGTTCGCATCCATCTCCTTCATCTTCAGTGTTGTCTTCTGCTTGTCGAAGAGCGACATCTGCAACACTTTTTCTACCTGGAAACTGAGTCGCTTGGTCTCATCATGTATCACGCCGGTGACATGTTTGAAAACCTCGGGTGATTTCAATATCGACTCATCCTTAAGCATCTGCGCTGCCAGCGAGATGGTGGAGACGGGTGTTTTCAACTCATGTGTCATATTGTTGATGAAATCGTTCTTCATCTCAGACAAACGCTTTTGTCTGAAGAGCGATACCACCGTGAATATAAACGTGATCAGAAGAATGAACGTGAATAACAGCGATGGAATAAAAAAGGTGAACTCACTGTAGATATACTTTCTTTTCGTTGGGAAATAGACCCTAAGAGAGTTCAATTTTGCCGGTGGGTCGTTGGGAAACAGAATCTGGTTGTATATCGCATCACTCTGTTTTGTACTAAAACCGGGTGAGGAGTGAACAACCCTGTTGTTGAAATCCACTACCTGAAAGCTGAACGGTTCGTTCAGCCCGTTGTAGGAGAGTTCATAACGGATGTACTGCTCCACCTTGTTGAAGTCGATACGCTGCTCAATAGGCTCGTTGCTGGCACGACTCAGTATCTTGAAGATCACCTCATCCTGCAGTGCCCGTTCATACAGATAGCGTTTGGAGAGTGATTGCTGCATGTCATACTGCGTTTTGGAGATGGTGCTGCCTCCCTGGTTGGGTGACAGGAACACTCTTTCACGCTCCAGCTGCGGTCGTCTCGTCTCTTCCGTTACGTTCAGCTCAATTCTTGTTTCACTTCCATCGGGATGAGTAATGGTGGTGCCTGACTGTTCTCTGATGATGTTGCGTGAGCCCTGTGGCTGATTGTACTGCGAATATCGGCTTTCCGATTCAATCATATCTTGCTCCAGGTAATCACGTGTCTGGTCCTGTTCAAGGTCTCTCATCACATTGTAGAGCGTCCTGTTAACCTGTTCATCGAACTGTTGTGTACGTATTGTCAAGCTGGTTCTCATGTACCTCACCTGCAGAAACAACAGTGCGAAAAATGCAGTGAACATCACAATGGCAAGCAACCAAATAGTTGATTTCTTCATTTCTTTTTACTTACCTCCGTTTTAGTGATAATTATTTTTATTTCAAAGATCGCACTTATATCGCTATTAATTTAACAAATAAACCACTTTTTTGTTTAACATATCCTCTTAAAATTAAAAAAAACCGAAAAAATGAGTCAACTCAACATAATTTAAGAAAAAAGGAGAGTCTATTTTTTTATTTTTAGGAATTGTTTTATATCGCTTACAGCTCATGCTTTTGCGTTTAATCGAAGTTGAAGCGCAAACTTAATCCTGCAGTGGTGTTGGTAGTCGAGTAAGCGATTGATGATACAAGCGGCCTGTTGATGATCCTATCGAAGAAAGCGCGCAGGGTGAGTGCCCTGCTCATCGCATAGTCGGCCGAGCAGCGGATGGTGGTGGTCCTGATGCCGCTGGTGGCCTGGGTGAAGCCATCTTCAATCTTTCTTATCAGTGCCCGGGTGTTCCTGCCCGAGATATCCACCCAAATGTTCAGATCGTTACTGAAAGAGGGGGCGGGGGGTGTCTGCGCTGTCTCGCTCTCTCCACCCGGTGTGGTTGTTCTTCTGCCCCTTTTCTCCATCGAGTTAGAGCCGAAGCCGATGATGCGGTTGAAGTGGGTGATGCGGTAGCCCATGCCCAGCACGATGTCGTTGTCGTTCATCTCCACGATCTGCCGGGAGGAGATATTGAGGTTGAGCGCCCTGCTCCTGTTGATGCGTAAGCTGAGGCTCATGTTGTTGTGCAGCATGCCCCTCAGTTCAATCAGTGGGTTGAAACTCTCCATGATGCTCACCGCGGAGATGTCGAAGGGAGAGGAGGGGAGGGGTGCCCCCGAGACCACATCACGGATATAACCCAGGTCGCTCCCGTCGCTCAGTGGTACCCAGCTCAGGTGGGAGCTGA
>JAAYGM010000247.1 GCA_012727735.1 Bacteroidales bacterium
AACTTGGTACGAACGAAAGCTGCACCTTTTCCCGGTTTCACATGAAGAAATTCAACGATCACGAAATATTGTCCATCTAAATCGATGCACATCCCGTTTCTGAAATCAGCAGTTGTTGCCATAAATTATATTTGTCTGAGTTATATTTGTATTAGCCCGCAAAAGTAATGGTTTTATCCCAGAACGGCAAATAAATTAACGGGTTGGCATATTTCGTGATTGACAAAGTAATTGATTCATCAATGGACAAAAGCATTTGACGCATCAAGAATAATCTTAATCAGGAAAAACAGCGTCAGTACATACATGGTGATACTTACATCTTTTACTTTTCCCGACAAGAGCTTGACGATGGTGAAACTTAACATTCCAAAAATGATCCCGTTGGCAATACTGTAAGTAAACGGCATAAAGATGATGGTGACAAATGCCGGAAACCCTTCGCTTATTTCGTTGAAATCGATGTCAGCAACCGAGCTCATCATAAACAACCCGATGATGATCAGCGCCGGGGCTGTGGCTGCTGCCGGCACCATCAGGAATATCGGGGCAAAGAAAAGAGCCAGTACAAACATCAGCGTGGTACTCACACTAGTGAGTCCTGTTCTGCCGCCGGCAGCCACTCCGGAAGCACTTTCAACGTATGAAGTATTCGGACTTGTTCCCAGAAGAGCTCCGACAAATGTTCCCAATGCGTCGGCAAACAATGCTTTCTGCAATTGTGGGAAGCTGCCATCTTTTTCCGATTTCCCAATTTTTGAAATGACGCCAATCAACGTCCCCATCGCATCAAAAATATTGACCATCAGAAAGGTAAAGACAATGATCAACATATCGAAAGTGAAAATACTGTTCCATTCAAATTTGAAGAAGATTGGCTCAACACTTGGTGGCAGAGAGATCCAACTGCCCTGGGGTAACTGGATCAATCCCAGGAATCCAGCAAACAGTGTGGAAGCTATGATCCCGATCAGAATGGCACCGTGCACTTTTTTAACCAGAAGCACTGCTATAACCACCAGGCCGAGCACAGCAATCCAAACATTGGGATCTGCCATATTTCCGAGTTGAACGAGTGTAAACTCGTTAGCAGTTACAATTCCGGCACTTTTCAATCCTATCAGCGTGATGAAAAGGCCGATGCCGATAGGAATCGCATTTTTCAGCGCCACGGGGATGTTGTCAACGATAATCTTCCGGATGTTGAAGATGGTCAGCAACATAAAACAGACACCCGAAAGCAAAACACCTGTCAGGGCAAATTGCCAGGAGTGCCCCATTGCAATCACTACGCTGAAAGCAAAAAAATTGTTCAACCCCATCCCCGGAGCTTGAGCGATGGGTACATTGGCAATGAGCGCCATAAAAAGGGTTCCGGCAATGGCTGCAAGGGCAGTTGTCGTGAATAACGCTCCCCTATCCATCCCTGTTTCACCCAGAATTTGCGGGTTCACAGCAAGAATATAGGACATGGTGAGGAAGGTGATGATACCCGCCACAATCTCGACACGTACAGTCGTTTTATGTTCTTTCAGTTTGAATATTTTCTCAAGCATAATTATCTGATCTTAAGCATTAAAAAATCCACTTTGTCGCCAGCGTAGGGATGGCGTAGAATTTGCTCTCGGAGAATTTGTTCACGAAGTTATAGCTGAGCTCAACCTCACTTCCGAGTGCGAACTGAGGAGTGATGTTATACCAGAACTGCGGTTCGCTCAGGAACACCATTTTTTTTCCTGTCGCATCAGCACCTTCCGTGAATGATTTATCTTCTGTCCAAAGATCCAGGAACCCACCCAATGAAAGCTTACCGCCGGCAATGGTTGCGTTCCATGTGACGGTCCACTGTGCATCGTGACTTACCTGCTGAAAAGCATTCAGCTTATAAGCGACATAGGTACTCATGAAGAAGTTACCCAACTGGAATGGGTAACCAAACCCGGCCAGGTAGGAGGAGGGGATAGAGAAACCAATATCAGTGCCTTTTACCAGACCAAGACCACCATTGTATTCCAGATGTGGCATCAGCGGAAAATCACCCACCTTGAACTCGCGTGCGATCTCGGTGTAGACAAGTCCTATATTTTTTTTGTTGAAGTTCAGGTCTACATCTGCAAACATAAAGGTGCTTCCCCACTTATCAGGTTTGAACATTTCGAAGGTGGCCGTCAGGTAGTTGGAGGTAGAGACCCCGTCACCATAGAGCGAGTTGCGTGGATCGAAATGCAGTTGTAGGTTCTGCGATTGAGATGCTCCTGTTGCACAAAGGATTGCAACGGCAAGAAGAATTTTTCGTAACATAAAGACAGTGTTTAAAAATTAATAAATTCAAAGAAACGACAAAAGTATTAAAAATAGACAAATGAGCCTATCATAGGGTGGACTTTTTTCTCTTTGTTACTACATTTTGCTGAAATTATCGGTTAAATTTGTAATTTTGTCTCTCTTTTAAAAATCAAAAGAACATATGAAGGAAGAAAGGGCTAAAAGTTTGCAAATCTACAACACGCTAAGCAGGAAGAAAGAGGATTTTAAGCCACTGCATCCGCCGCTGGTAGGGATGTATGTATGTGGCCCCACCGTCTACAGCGACATCCATCTGGGTAACTGCCGTACATTTATCTCGTTTGATCTGATTTACAGATACCTTCTTCATCTGGGATACAAAGTACGCTATGTACGCAATATCACTGATGCGGGACATCTGGAGGGAGACCGTGACGAAGGAGATGATAAGTTCGCAAAAAAAGCCAGGCTAGAGCAGCTTGAACCGATGGAGATTGTGCAGAAATACACCCTCGGGTTTCATGAGGTACTGTCACAGTTCAACACCCTCCCTCCAAGCATCGAACCCACCGCCACCGGTCATATTCTGGAGCAGATTGAGATGATAAAAAAGATCATGGGTGAGGGACTGGCATATGAAGTGAATGGTTCTGTCTATTTTGATGTGGAGAAATACAGCCGGGAGCGTGACTACGGTGAGCTGACAAACAGGAAGCTGGAGGATCTGCTGGAGGGTACACGCGCGCTGGATGGACAGGATGAGAAACGAAGCCGCCTCGATTTTGCATTGTGGATTAAGGCAAAGCCGGAGACACTGATGCAGTGGCCGTCGCCATGGGGCCGGGGATTCCCCGGGTGGCATATTGAGTGCTCTGCCATGAGCACCAAGTATCTGGGTACCACCTTCGATATTCACGGCGGAGGGATGGATTTGCAGGCAACACACCACACCAATGAGATCGCTCAATCACAGGCATGCAACCATACTAAACCGGTGAAATACTGGGTACATACCAATATGCTTACAGTCAACGGCGCGCGCATGTCGAAGAGTGCCGGCAACGGCTTCCTGCCGCGTGAGCTATTCACCGGCGACCACCCCCTGCTGGAGAGAGGCTACTCCCCCATGACTGTCCGTTTCTTTATGGCACAGTCGCACTACCGGAGCACGCTTGATTTCTCGAACGAGGCCTTACAGGCAGCGGAGAAAGGATACAACAAGCTGATGGAGAGCATCTCCACGTTGGATAAAATTGAACCGTCAGCAACTTCATCGGTCAATATTAGTGAGCTGGAGGAGAGGTGCTACGTCGCAATGAACGATGACTTTAACAGTCCTATGCTGATCGCTCATCTTTTCGATGCGGTACGTCTCATCAATTCCGCAAAAGACAAGACAGAGACGCTCACAGCCGAAGATTTGCAGGAGCTGAGGCAGCTGATGCATACTTTCGTTTTTGAGGTGCTGGGCCTCCTCGATGAGACCAAACTGAGCAGCGGCAGCGAGGTAATTGAAGGGCTAATGGCATTGATCCTGGATATCCGCAAAGAAGCACGGGACAACAAAGAGTGGTCCACTTCCGACAAGATACGCGATAGGCTGCAGGCAGCAGGGGTGGTGATTAAAGACACCAAAGAGGGTGTTGAGTGGCGAATCTGAAAAATAAACCAATGCAGATCATCCAGTCACCAGCCAAACTGATGAATTTTAAGGGTTTGAAGGAGGAGAGAGAGCCAACCGAACCATTATTCCCGGGCAGGACGAAAGCGCTTGTAACACGTTGTCAGCAGCTGTCGGTGAGGGAGATTGCCGTTATCATGAAGATCAACGCCAGAATGGCGCAGGATGTATATGAACAGTTTCAGACGTTCGCCTTCAGAGACACACCGCAACGTGCAGCGGCACTTGCATACAACGGTATTGCATACAATGGTCTGAATGCACATGATTTTTCGCAGGAGGAATACGATTTTGCTCAGCAACAGATGAACATCCTCTCTGCGCTCTACGGCCTCCTTCGGCCATTTGATGCGATCAAACCCTACCGCCTTGACTTACTGTTGGATATCGCACCAAAGGGATACAGTTCCCTCTACCATTTCTGGCAGGATTCAGTGAATGCCACTCTTTCTAAAAAACTAAGGAAAGAGAAGGAGAAGATAATCATCAACGTTGCTTCCAATGAGTTTGTAAAACTGGTGCAGATAAAGAGGCTTCCGGCAGGCACGAAAATAATCGATATCCGTTTTCTGCAGCAAGAGAACAGTGACTTTAAACAGATTGTTGTCCACACCAAAAAAGCGAGGGGTCTGATCACCCGTTTTATCATCAAGAACAGACTCACCGATGCGGAAGATGTGAAGGGGTTCGACGACGAAGGCTATTTTTTCTACCCCGCCCTCTCGAAAGAGAGTGAGTGGGTCTTTGTACGATAAAACAGGATAAACAACGAGTCAATGAGTGAGAAACGTGTCACATTTGCCTCAAAGATAGGCATTGTAGCCGCTGCGGCAGGATCGGCCGTCGGGTTGGGTAACATCTGGCGCTTTCCAAGCCAGACAGCTGATGGCGGTGGTGCCATATTCATACTTGTCTATCTCGGGTGTATCCTCTTCTTCGGCATACCACTGATGGTGAGTGAGTTTATCGTGGGAAGAGCCTCAAGAGCTAATACAGCCGGAGCATTTCATAAGCTGGCACCCGGCACACAATGGAAATGGGTTGGCAGACTGGGGGTGCTCACTGGTTTTGTGATCATGGGGTTTTACATGGTTGTATGTGGCTGGACTCTGGACTATTTTTTTCAATCTCTCTCAGGCAACCTCCACGGGGTAAACGATTTCACGGCCAACTTCACCTCAATGCTGGGAAACCCGATGAGACAAATAGGATGGATGATCCTGTTCACACTGCTGACAGCGTTTTTCATTCTCTCAGGGGTGAAGAAAGGGATTGAATCATCTGCTAAAATATTGATGCCCATCCTCTTCGTACTTCTTTTCATCCTTGCCATCCGCTCTGTTCTACTCGAAGGCTCCTCCCAGGGATTGAATTTCCTGTTCAAACCGAGCATGGAGCATGTGAAACCAACCCTTTTCCTCGACGCGATGGGACAAGCATTCTTCTCCCTCTCCATCGGGATGGGATGCATGATCACCTACGGGTCCTACTTCAACAACGACATCAACTTCACCAAAACGGCTATACAGGTATCCCTGCTCGATTCGCTGGTGGCAATCCTTGCAGGTATTATCATCTTCCCCTCGGCTTTCGCATTAACTACCAACTCCGGAACCATTATAGATGAGTTGGTAGCCGGCGGCCCCGGCCTGCTGTTCATCACACTGCCAGAACTGTTCAATCAGATGCCACTGTCGATGGTCTGGGCAACACTGTTCTTCTGTCTGCTGTCTGTGGCAGCTCTCACCTCCACTATCTCACTGATGGAGGTGGTGACGGTCTATCTTCATGAGGAGTATGCTCTCTCACGAAGAAGAAGCACACTTCTGGTTGCCTTTGGGGTTATTATCCTGGGTATCATCTCATCCCTCTCTGCTCCTTTCTTCAACATGCTTGATATGGTTTCCGCCAAGTTCATGCTTCCCCTGGGAGGTTTATTCATCTCACTCTTTGTGGGGTGGTATCTCGAAAAGAGACTTGTCTTTGCGCAGTTCACAAATGAAGGATCGCTGAAACAGAGTCTCTGGTTCCTGAAAATTTACATTTTCCTTTTGCGCTACGTAGCACCCATCGCCATACTGGCTATTTTTATCTACGGACTGATCGGATGATTACCACAGCTGTAATCTACAACAGCCTGACAAAAGAACAGCACTGTAGATTACAGGAGGTGATGAGAAAATAATATAAATGAAGCAAAACAATCTAAAAGGTGAGATAAACTACCTTTCCTTCGGTTTAAAGTATTATTTTTGTATAACCATTTCTTAAGCAGTGGAAACATCAGCAGTAGAGAGCACAGAGCTTATCTGTCTGTTTTTCTGAAAGAAGGAAAAGGATGAGTAACTGAGACACGCTATAAGAAATGGTCAAATGCTTGCGAAAAAATTGACGCACAATAATGCAATTTCAATATAACATATTTCCGCCGGAATCAATCCGAACCTCAGTGCAACTACCTGCATCAAAGAGTATAAGCAACAGGGCCATTATTCTTAATGCACTTAGCCTCAACCTGCACCCGATAAGCAACCTGTCTGACTGCGAAGATACAACCGTGATCATCGATTCATTCAACTCAAACTCAAACGTGTTCGACGTGAAAGGTGCCGGTACGGCCATGCGGTTTCTGACCGCCTTTCTTGCAGGCATGGAGGGAGAATGGATTATCAGGGGATCAAAACGGATGCATGAACGTCCTATTCATCCTTTGGTGGAGACACTGAATGCACTGGGTGCCGACATTGATTACCTGGAAAAAGAGGGGTTCCCTCCACTCAGAATAAAAGGACGACCACTAAAGGGTGGAGATGTCTACCTGGCAGGTGATATCAGCTCGCAATTCATCTCTGCACTGCTGATGATCGCTCCGGTCATGGAGAACGGATTAACCATTCATATAGAGAAAAACATAATCTCCAGACCCTATATCGATCTGACCCTGGGTATGATGAAGCAATACGGTGTACATGCCAAATGGGAGCACAACGATGTCACGGTAAAACCTCAGGAATACAAGGCTGTTGAGCTGACAGTTGAAGCAGACTGGTCCGCAGCCTCTTACTGGTACGAGATCGTTTCTCTTCTGCCCGGTTCAGAGGTCAAGCTGGAGGGGCTGATGAAAAAAAGTCTTCAGGGTGATGCAAACGTAGCCAACCTGTTCAGCGATCTCGGCGTTACTACGGAATATGTTGCTGACGGCATCATCATCCGCCATGTAAAGAAAAAAACAAAAAAGTTCTTTCACGATTTCGTGAACGAGCCTGATCTGGCGCAAACATTTGCAGCCACCTGTTGTTTTAAAGGTATCCCTTTTCTTTTCTCAGGTGTACAAAGCCTTAAGATCAAGGAGACCGACCGCGTGGCAGCATTGATCAGCGAATTGAAGAAGCTGGGCTTCCTGCTCAGAGAAGATGGCAAAGGGATGCTTGAATGGGATGGAGAACGGTGCTTTCCCGATAAAGAACCTGCTATCGACACCTATGACGACCATCGTATGGCCATGGCGTTTGCGCCGGGAGCCATCGTTTACAAATCACTAATTATTAACGATCCTGCTGTAGTCTCTAAATCGTACCCCAATTTTTGGAGCGACCTGAAGCAGGCAGGATTCAGAATCGAAGAAAAGTAACAGATTATGCAAAGTCTATATCTATTTATCGGCATCATTGCTTTTTTTATTTTAGCACTCGCCCTCTCCAATTATTTCCAGCGGAAAAGAGGTAACACAAAAGAGCGCGAGACAGCCGCTCCTGCCATCGATCTGAGTGGCGGAGGCTGTTGTGGTGCCCATGAGGTGTGTGAGAAAGACAGTCTTATCGCTGCTTTTGCTGAGAAGCCGGAGTATTTCGACGATGAGGAGCTGGATCATTACAGCAACCGCGAATCAGACAGATTCACTACGGAGGAGGTGGATGAGTTCAGGGAGGTATTCTACTCCGTTCTTGACCGGGAGAAACCACGCTGGGTAAGAAGCCTTCAGATGAGAGGGATTTCCCTTCCCGATGAGTTGAAGGATGAGGTGCTGATGATCATCAATGAGTTGAGAGAGCAGAAAATGCACGCCTGACAACCGCAAATGAATATCCCCGAACTATTTGAGTACGCATTCTTCCGGAACGCTCTTCTGGGCAGTCTTTTCGCAAGTATTGCATGCGGGATGATTGGCACCTATGTCGTGACCAAGAGGCTGGTGTTTATCAGCGGCGGCATCACACACGCCTCATTCGGGGGGTTGGGGATAGGTTTTTTCTTTAGTCTGCCACCAATTCTGTCGGCCATGACATTCTCGGTGTTATCGGCATTCGGAATTCAGTGGCTGTCACGCAGGCAGGGGGTACGTGAAGATTCCGCAATCGCCGTCTTCTGGTCACTGGGAATGGCGATAGGTATTGTGCTCACCTTTCTCACGCCGGGCTATGCACCCAACCTGTCGGAGTATCTTTTCGGCAATATCCTCACCATCACACAGACAGACATTGTGGCTCTGGCCCTCTTATCACTAATTCTTTTACTCTTTTTCACCCTCTTTTACCATGCTATTGTCTCTGTATCGTTCGATACCGAATTTGCGCGTACAAGACGTATCCCGACGCAGCTGATTGAGTATGCAATGATGCTCTTCATTGCCGTCACCATCGTACTGAGTATTCGTCTGGTCGGGATCGTACTACTGATGTCACTCATCACCGTACCACAGATGACAGCCAACCTGTTCACCGTGAACTACTCCAAAATCATCTTACTCTCTATCCTTTTCAGTTTTGTGGGATGTGTGACAGGACTGCTTCTCTCCTATTACCTGAACGTTCCCTCGGGGGCATTCATTATTTTTGTGCTGATAGTGATGTTCTTTCTTGCCAAAGCAATAAAAGCGATAGCTAAACTAGACCGTGCTTAATTGCTCCCTTATTGAAAGATCTGCATGTGAAATTACTTTTTCCATATCTTAAAGGTTTCTGATCTGTTTTAAAAGAAAATCCTTGCTTTTCACACCCGAGACACGGTTGACCTCCACACCGTTTTTTAGAATAATCATCGTCGGGATACTCCGGATATTGTATTTCCCGGCAAGAGACTGATGTTGTTCTATATCCACTTTGCCGATATATGCTTCACCTGCCAGCTCACCTGCCACCTCGTTGAGCACGGGTGCCATCATGCGGCATGGTGCACACCAGCCTGCCCAGAAATCGACCAGGATGACCTTGTTTTTTGTCTGATGCTTAAAATTGGCGGCTGTGAGGGTGATGATATTTTCATGATCGGGCACCATGGGGCTGTTTTTTATTTTTCGTTGCATCACGTAGATATAAATAAAAAAAGCAGCTACGAGCAACCCGATAATAATCCAAAATGTTTGCATTTGTTCTGTACGTTAAATGTTTTAATCACGCTACAAAAGTACACATCGAAAGGCAATGGTCTTTACTTTTCCACCCTTAATCGGACAGTTTCCTGATTGAGATTGGACAGCTTTTTCATTGAAGATTATTAACTTCACGTATGATTATCTTCCCTTTTTGATATCTTTACAATTGAATAATATTGTTAACAAAGTGCCAACAGCACCATGCGTGGTGATTTTCAATCAACCGTTTACACAAAAATTAAATAAAATTATGTTGCAAGGATCTCTAAATAATATGAAACAGAAGCCCATTATCATCGGTGTCGGAGAGGTGCTCTGGGATATGCTCCCCTCAGGAAAGAAAGCAGGGGGTGCACCCGTGAACTTCGTTTATCACGCTTCCCGGATGGGTGCGGAGAGTTACGCCATCAGCGCAGTGGGTAATGACCCCTTGGGTGATGAGATGCTGGAGGAAG
>JAAYGM010000248.1 GCA_012727735.1 Bacteroidales bacterium
GGAACTTGCAATATTTCTTCAGGAGAGATTCGATTCTCTCTTTCTCCAGGAACTCTTTGTTTTCATCATCCAGATAGAGGATGATATCGGTGCCGCGCTCCTGCTTTTCTGTCTCCTCCATGGTGAACTCAGGGGTGCCGTCGCAGGACCACTTCACGGCGGTAGCATCTTCCCTGTACGACCTGGTGACTACCTCTACCTTTTTCGAAACCATGAAAGTGGAGTAGAAACCCAGTCCGAAATGCCCGATGATGGCATTGGCATTCTCCTTGTACTGATCCAGAAAATCGTTGGCAGAAGAGAGTGCTATCTGGTTGATGTATTTATCCAGCTCCTCAGCGGTCATCCCTATCCCGCGATCCGAAACAGTGAGCGTTTTCTTCTTCTTGTCGATGGAAACACTTACCCGGAGCTCACCCAGCTCTCCCTTGTATTCTCCTACATCGGATAAAGTTTTAATCTTTTGTGTTGCATCTACAGCGTTAGAGACAATCTCACGAAGAAAAATCTCATGATCACTGTAGAGAAACTTTTTGATGATGGGGAAAATATTATCTGTTGTTACCCCAATCTTACCTTTCTGTACCATATATATGCTTATTTTTGATGTTTATTTTACTTCAATAGATTTTGCAAATAGTGTGCCACACACACTATTTTCGAGAAAATAATTCCATTTTTAACCAGATATGTTAATCACTGAGATTTAACACATTGTCTCCGGCAAGGATGAAGGGGGTAATTTATTTAGATTCATTATAAAGTAAAAATGAGGGTCGGGATATTGCGAAACTTTATAGTTAATATTGAATTATTGATACAATTTATCCAATATTGATGCCCCGAATATCCCCATTTTTGACCACCTAATAGACAGATAGTCAGTATAGATAATTTGCTATTTTTTTTATTAACAATCATTAATCGTTTTTCGGGTAAAAAAGAACCTTTCAATTAAATATATATCATTATATTTGCAAACACATCGTTCATTTAACACAACAAAAAGTCATCGATTATGAAGACAAAAATTTCTTTCGAAAAACAGCTGCTAAGTCTGCAGGATAACATGTTTAATTTCGCATTAACATTGACAGCCGACAGAGAAGAAGCCAAAGATTTATTGCAGGAAACAACGCTTCGTGTACTGGACAACAGAGAAAAATATTACGAGAACGTAAACTTCAAAGGATGGGTTTTCACCATCATGCATAATATTTTCGTCAATAATTACCGCAAGATTGTCAGAAGTCAGACCATCATAGACCGGACAGAAAATCTTTATCATCTTAATTTACCGCAGGATTCAGGTTTTGATACGCCCGACGGTGCATACACGATTAAAGAGATCAACAAGGCAATCAACAGTTTTACAGACGAGTATAAAGTACCTTTCTCCATGCACGTCTCAGGATTCAAATACGAAGAGATAGCAACACATCTGAAACTGCCAATCGGCACAGTGAAGAGCAGAATCTTCTTCGCCCGCAAGCGGCTTCAGGAGTTACTGAAAGATTTCAGGTATTATTCTGAGTAATGTCAATTGATAAAATGCAAAAAACCTCTTTTTTTTTAAAGAGGTTTTTTCGTTTTATAGAAAGTTGGTATCTTTGCGGTTTCATGAGGGATTGATTACAGAGAGGTTGTTGGAAACTAATTTTATGAAAGAATAATGGAGATTGTCTGGTTGTTGTTGTCACTTGTGATCTTGTATTTTGGTGCCGAAGGGCTGGTCTCGGGTGCGTCATCACTGGCCAGGCGGCTGGGTGTTAGTCCGCTGGTGATAGGGCTGACAGTCGTATCTCTTGGTACAAGTGCTCCGGAGCTGGTTGTGAGCGTGAAAGCAGCCTTGAACGGCCAGGGTGCTTTGTCTATCGGTAATGTGCTGGGTTCCAACTTTTTTAATGTGGGTCTTATTCTGGGCTTCTCTGCCCTGATATATCCCCTTTCGGTGAAACGTCAGCTGCTGAAGCTTGATGTGCCGGTGATGATTTTTGCAGCCCTCCTGTTTTTTGTCTTATTCCTCGACTCGGAGATCTCGCGGATTGAAGCGTTGATCTTTGTTGTCACATTGATCGCCTATATCACCTATATGCTGGTCACCTCGCAGAAGAAAAACGCTGGTAAGCAGAAAGAGGAGGAGGAAGATGTACCGCTGAGCAAACACTGGTTGCTGGATCTCCTCTTTGTTGGTGTAGGGCTGGCGGCATTGATCTACGGGTCGGACATGCTGGTGGTGAATGCTGTGATCATCGCAGAAAAGCTGGGGATGTCGGAGGCGATGATCGGTTTGACCATCGTGGCAGCGGGTACCAGTATGCCTGAATTGGCCACTTCGGTGGTAGCGGCGATCAAAAAGCGGGCAGATATCGCCATTGGCAATGTGGTGGGGTCTAATATCTTCAACATACTGCTCATCCTGGGTGTTACCGGGCTGGTCAGGCCGATCAGTACACCTGATATCAACTATGTGGACAGCCTCTTCAATATCGGGATTGGTCTTCTCCTGTGGCTGTTTATGAAGAGGAGCTCGCGCATTACGCGCACACAGGGAGCTGTTTTCCTTGTAGTCTACCTGCTCTATTTCTTCTGGAAGCTGTTTCTTGCATAACATAAAGCGGCGCCTGAAAGATGATTTGATTTTCAGACGCCGCCTCGTGGATCATTGTAACCTTGTTACTTTTCTTCGCTTTTCACCGTGAAATCTTTCGCATTCTTCACCTTCTCCTCAAGCAGTGCCAGTTCGAGCACCTCTATTACATCACTCACGTAGTGGAACGTAAGTCCCTGCAGATAATCGGCTTTGATCTCATCGATATCTTTCTTGTTCTCTTTGCAGAGAATGATATCCTTTATGCCGGCGCGTTTGGCTGCCAGGATCTTTTCCCGGATACCTCCCACGGGCAGCACTTTACCACGCAGGGTGATTTCACCTGTCATGGCCAGGTTGGGACGTACCTTTCGCTGTGTGTAGATCGATGCCAGCGAGGTGATCATTGTGATGCCTGCCGATGGCCCGTCTTTCGGGATGGCTCCCTCCGGCACGTGGATGTGGGTGTTCCAGTTCTCGAAAATGTCGGGTGCAATCTGCAGCTCTTCGGCGTGAGAATGAAGATACTCCATGGCCAGCATGGCCGATTCCTTCATCACTTCTCCCAGGTTCCCGGTGAGGGTGAGCCTGGCTCCCTTGCCCCTGCTCAGTGAGCTCTCAACAAACAATATCTCACCACCCACGGCCGTCCAGGCCAGGCCTGTCACCAC
>JAAYGM010000249.1 GCA_012727735.1 Bacteroidales bacterium
ACTGAAAGCACCATCCAGGAAGGTTTCGGCATCAATATTCGCGGCACTGGGGTAGTTGGCAGTACCGCTGAAGCCACCGTAATAGGAAAAAGTGTCGAGGTTATTCATGATGATGCGCATGGTCTGTTTCGCACCCATCGAGAGGCCGGCGATGGCACGGCTCTCACGATGATCATTGGCACGGCCTTGCCTTCTGCGATCAGGTTGTCGAGGATAATGCCGGCCTTACCCTGTCCAGGCCATCCTGTTTCATCTTCAAAGCTGCCATGCTGCAGGTAGAGCACAGGATAGCGATTGTTGCCCCCTTCCTCATAGCAGGGTGGGGTGTAGACAAAGCAGCGGCGCCAGGAACAAGTGATCTCCGAGTAGTAGTTGAGCTCGCTGACCAGTCCGTGTGGTACATCTTTCAATGCGTAGAACGTCTGGTCATGGGCTGGGATCTCGATCCCACTGCCCCAGCGTCCGGCGCCATAGAAGTAGCGCGTTCCGGGATCAGGTACGGATGCCCCGTCGATATTGAGCTGGTAGTAGTGGAACCCCTCCTCCTGAGGTGCCGACTCACCGATCCATACTCCCATTTCGTTTTTTGTCAGGTCATACTTCACCCACCCGATGTCAAGCTGTACATAATGTGCGTCGGGAGCCTCCAGCTGCACCCGTACTCTCCCTTCGGAGTTGACCTGCGGGTACTGTTTACCCGGTTGGTTCACTTCGGAAGGACGAAAATCCTCCTCCACCGTACCCTGGGCCTTGGCACTGCTGAATGTCATAACGGTCATCAGGCATATCAGCCAATAATTTCTTCTCTTCATCATGATATCGTTTTACGCTTAATATTTTCATGTACAGACCACGATACTATAGCTTTCTTGCCCATGGTCATCTCCTTTTCTTTCTCCTGTATTACTTGTGTGTGATGGGATAAGGGATCCTTCAATATGTAGGTGTTTGATTGACGGATCGGGATTGAATCTGTAAATCTGCTTGTTTACAAATCTGTCAACAGTTGTTTATTCGGGAACAGCATCATTTTTTGCTGTGGCATGCAGTCCGATCAGGCTACCTGTGAAACCACCCGCTACATCGGTTGAGAGAATATCACCCGAGACCGTTCCACCCAGATTATGATACGCTGCACCATCAGTAGAGTAATTGAAGCGGTAAGCATCCCCTTCGGCTGTGATCTGCAGGAACAGAGGCTTGTCTGTGCGGACAGGTGTGCTCGCCAATATGATCGATGATCCTCTTTGTGTGCGCTGCAGCACCAGGTGATCCTGCTTCCCCTTCCTGGTGACACCAAAGAGATAATAGAACCGCTCGCTCTGATAACAGACCATTCCGGCCAGATCCTTTTCCGAGGATGGTTTGTACTGCAGGATGGTTGTAGCGGTAAAATGTTGGTGCTGCTGACGGTGGAAGAGGGTTGAGGTGGGAGCAACCTCTTTGAGGTTGACAGCAAATGGCTTTATGCGTATGCCATCTTTATCTGCTGTGATGAACTCCTCGCGGGGACCTCTCACGCCAATCCAGCGGTAATCGAGCGTTGTGGACTGGAAATCATCTTTAAACGTGAAATTGCCGTTGGGAAAGAATCCCTCTCTGCCGGTTTTGTTTTCCACCCCTTCAGGCATCTTCAGCTTGGGTTCTATAGGTACAAGGCCATTCTCAAAGACGGGATACCTGCCACTCCAGTCAACCGGAAGAATAAACGTTTCACGACCGGTGTTCACCCTGTTCTGTTCATTAGGGCGGATAGCGAGGAACACACCGTAATGTTTCCCATCGGGTCCCTTCACCAGGTCGACGTGACCGGCCCAGTCCACTTTATTCTCTCTTTCGGGATGAAGGTAACGCTGCGACAGGATAGGGTTATTGTCAGCAGGCTTGTAGGGCCCTTTTGGATGGTCACTGGTGAAGATCACCTCGCTATGCCAGTCACCTGTACCCCCTTCAGCACACATCAGGTAATAGATACCATCTCTCTTGTAGATATGGGGTGCTTCAATCCAGATGGGCTGCTCCGTGATATCAACCCCACCGTCCACGATGATCTGATCTGTGCCGGCAATGACCTGATCCTTCCCCATGTCATATTCCCATATCTTTATCACCCGGTGACCTTCATACAGCTCTTTGCCTCTGTCGGGTGCATCGTTATGAACCACATAGGCTTTGCCGTCCTCGTCGAAGAAGAGTGATGGGTCTATACCACCGAAATTAAGTTTCTGTACCTCACTCCATCCCATAAAGGGATCCTTTGTCTTCACCACCATGTTTCCGATGTTACCGGCAATCTGGGTGGTGATCATATAAAATGTATCGTTGTGGGGATTGTATTTAATTGCCGGAGCGTATATTCCTGCACTGATCCCGCTATCATGTACGATCAATTGAGACTTCCTGTCGAGTACATGGCCGATCTGCTTCCAGTTTACCAGGTCATTGGAGTGGAAGATGGGTACTCCGGGAAACATGGCAAAAGAAGAGGACACAAGAAAATAATCATCCCCTTTCCGTGTGATGGAGGGGTCGGGATAACAACCCTGCAGGATCGGATTATAGAATTCATCCGGCTGCAACGGATAATTATCATAGAGTGGATCCTCACCCTGATAAATAAATTGACTGAAATTTGGAAGATTCGTGTTAGCTTTCTTTTGTGCGTTGAGAGCGGTATTGACAAACAGCAAAGACAATGCTGTCAGCAGTAGAGGGAGATTCATTTTTGTTTTCATTAGGGTAAAATATTTGGTGCTGAATAACGACAAATATATGAATCTGTATGAAAACAGCATCCATATTATGGATAGTTAATTCACGTTTATAGATAAATCAGCACAATATCACAGCTTGGAAGGGGATTTTCCAAAATATGCCTTAAAAGCCGCGCTGAAATACTTTACACTTGAGAAGCCACACAGTTCACTCACCTCTGTCACTGTATATTTTCCGGTCTGGATTAACTTCAAAGCATGATTCAACCGGATGCTCTTGATGAAATCGATGGGTGACAGGTCTGTCAATGATTTAATTTTTTTGTAAAGAAGAGAGGTGCTGACATTCATTTCTGAAGCAAAGGTCTCTTTATTAAACTGTGAATTGTCCATGTGGGTATGTACCACACTCACTGCTTTCTTGACAAACTGATCGTCCAGTTCATTCAGATATATGGGTTCGCTTTTATCCTCATCGATAAGACGGAGCGCTTTCTCTCTGACAATCCTCCTGTTTTGGATGATCGTAAATATACGCTGATTGAGCAAAGTCATATCAAACGGTTTGGTCAGATAATCATCCGCTCCCAGGCCCAGTCCGTGTAGCTGTTGTGATTTCTCACTTAATGCTGTAAGCAGAATAACCGGTATATGTGAAGTTTCGTAAGTTGATTTGATAAGACGGCACAATTCAAAACCATCCATATTGGGCATCATGACATCAGAGATAATCAGATCGGGCAGTTTCTTCTGTACCATATCCCATGCTTCCTCACCATCCTTTGCGGCAGCTATTTTGTATTTGCGCTGCAATGATTGTTGCAGGAACTCTTTTAAATCATCATTGTCTTCCACGATCAGGAGGTACTCTTTTTGATTGCTACCCGGCTTGTTCCCGGTGATTGTTTCATCTCCGGCAAGAGGATCGGATGTCTCTATTTCCGTTTGTTGTACATCATAGGGCAATGGTGGAGAAGGAACCGACACCTCTTTGTAGGGTATGATGATTCGAAACAGTGAGCCTTCATTCTCCCTGCTTTCCAGTGAGATGGTACCATTGTGCATGGCTACATAGTTCTTGACCAGCAGCAGACCGATACCCGAACCCACGATGGTTGAGTTGACCACATTATCACCCCTGTAAAACTCTCTGAAGAGCTTCTTTTGTGCATTGTCGGAAATGCCCAGACCCCGGTCTTTCACTTCCACTACCCATCTGTTGGGGTCGCACGATAGATTTATCTGCACCTTCCCCTCCGGATGTGAATATTTGATGGCGTTTGAGATGAGGTTGTCGATCACTTTCTCAATCTTCAGCTCATCTACTGCTGTCACATATGTATCCCTGTTGGAGTTGAATTCAACACTGATATTGTGTTTCATCGCTGTTGCATCAAACATCGATTTTCGCTGACTGATAATTTTTACCACATCGGCCATCACAAAAAAGACCTGTCCTTTTCCGATATCCACCTTCTGTAAATCGAGCAGTTGATTGGCTACATAAGAAAGACGGTCAGACTGTTCAGTAGCCAGATTGAGATAATAGCGTCCTTCTCCAGACAGGTTTTTTTCCTTGTTCAGCTCTTCAATGGGCGCATTGATAAGGGTCAGTGATGTGCGGATGTCGTGAGCCATATTTGTAAAGAAACGGATCTTATCCTCTGTGTGTTGTTGTCTGATCTGGTTGATATAGTACCTCAGGGCAAGGACAAGGATGGCACCTGCTAAGATAAATATCCCCAGACGGAACCAGACTGTATTCCACCAGGGAGGGGTGATATGAATCAGCAGTGAACGCTCGTTGATGATCTGTCTCATTGAGCTGTCGTACATACGTATCTTCAGTCTGTAATCACCACCGGGCATGCTTGCATATGTGATTGCCCGCGAATTGGCCGGCTGGGTCCACTCTTCGTCAATCCCTTCCATCTGCCAGGAGAACTTGGAATATAGAGAGGTTGTGCCGATGGGCAGAAACTCGAGCGTCAATGTATTCTGATCATACTTAAGTGATAGCTCCTCTAGCTCATCAAGGGGAGTGTCGATGGTGACAAACTCATTGTCCCGCAATGACCTACCTGAAATAATGATATCCTGAAAATAGATTCTCCCTTCTGAGGGAGAAAAGAGTACAGCGTCCGGCTGGAACATCAGCGCCCCGCTGTTGGTGCCCCAGATCAGCTGTCCGTTAGAAAGCTTCAGTGAGGAATTCTGATTAAATGAGACATTGAAAAAGGGAGGCAGGGAGGAGAATACCATCACATTTTTCTCCTCGATGTCAAACTTGCATAACCCCGATTCAGTGCCCAGCCACAAGTATCTCCCCTCCCTGAGGAGACTGTTAACGTAGTTCGAGGGCAATCCGGCATCAGTGGTGAACTTGTCAATCGAGTTATCTCTCAGGTTGTACCGTATCAGGCCATTACCCGATGTTGCCATCCATACATCATCACCGATGATAAGCAGATCATGCAGGAGGTAACCATCCAGGATGGTACGGGTCTGCCCTGTTTGTTTGTTCAGGAGACTTAAACCATAGGTGCATGCCAGAAGAAGGTTGCCGTGGGAAAGTTCAGCAAATGCATAGACCGGTTGATAGGGATACTCCATAAACCGGTTTTCACTTTCAATATAATGGAAGATCTGTCCCAGTGGGCTTCCCAGCCACAGATCGCCATGACTGTCTTTAAAGATATCAAAGATGTAGTTGTTTGAAAGAGAGGAATAACCATCAGCACTCGAATAATGGGCGATTTCCCTGCCTGTTTGGCCGTCGATAACATATACACCCGATGAGAACGTACCTGCCCAGATATTGCCATCCATGTCTTCACACAGCGAAAGGAAAACCTGTGCATGTGCCTCTTCATTTTGATAATAGGTATGCCAGCTGTCAGACGAGACATCCCAGCTGCTCACACCGTTATTGGTAGCAAACCATATTTTCCCTCTGCTGTCTTCGATTACTTTATTCACGTTGTCGTTATTCAGTGAGTTGGGGTTGTTGATCTGATGTGTGATCTGAGTGATCTCTGCTGACCCCTGATCAAAATAGGAGAGTCCCCCGCTGTAGGTGCAGACCCATACACGTTTATGCTGGTCAACAAAAATGTCATAGACCCCGTTTCCATTCAGGGAGAGCGGGTTGTCAGCATTTTCTTTGTATACATTCAGTATTCTGTTGCCTTTTTTTGACAGTTCCCAAATGCCCTGGCCGTCAATACCCACAAGCATGGTTGAATCTGTATTCGCTTCAATGGTGTTAATGGGTTGTTTGGGAAATGAATGCAGAGGTGATTTTGTTAAAATAGTATTTGCAACATCAAACATATACAAGCCTTCAGAGCTGGTCCCGACCCACAGCATGTCATCTGCTTTATTGTAATAGAGTTTTGATACTTTTAACTGGTTATCTTCATTGTAGTTGAAGAGTTGCCTGTCTGACAGTGAATAGGTATTCATGAGCCAGAACCCGTTGCCGGCACCTATCAAAAGGTGGGTCTCATCATACCAAATCATATCATGCACATCAGCATATTTCTCTTTTCCCAACTGTATCAGTTTGTTCTCCTGATACTTGTACAAACCGGTTGAGGCAGCTATCAGAATAGAGCCACTGTTGTCAATAGCGATTCTGTTCAGCATCAGGTGGCTGTCATTCAGAGGCTTGCGAATATCTATCAACAGGTCAAACCGGTCAGTGACGGCATTATAATAAAAAATCTGCCCGTTGTTAGTAAATGCCAGCAATGAATCCTTTTCATAGATAAGTTTCGTATATATGATATTGGGTGTTTCATAAGGTAAAGGATAGATATGGTAGCTGTTATCGGTAAGCCGTAACACACCGGCTTTTGATGAGGCCCAGATAAAACCATTCTTGTCCTTGCATACAGATGCTATTTCTCTCATGCTTATTCCGTGAATGGTATTGATATCATAGAACTTCACATTGGAGGAATAGCTGACAAGAACAGAAAGGATGAATGCTGTAATTATTAATCTGGTTTTCATTGACAATTTCATTGTTGCAGGTCAATCAGACAATTATTGTGAATCATTGATGTGAACTTACAGGCTGCACTTCCTGCACAGATGATCTCACAATTATACTTCAAAGATAGTAACAATTGCCTAAAAAAACATAAAGGTTTTGAATTCTTTCGTTCCATAGCCTCTCTCTTCCTTCTTCTTCTTTCATTTTTTTATCTGATCATAAACAATACCTCTATTCTTTATGTGAAAATAATCGAAAACGACATCAAATGGTGTGTCCGGTTTGGTCGTGTCGGAATCAAACCAGAAGGTGCTGGTCATACTCTGGGTGATGATACCGTCGCAGGCAATCAGTCCCACCCTGACATCTCGCAGCATGGCATCCGAGCTTCCCAGCTGTTGATACGTTTCACCATCGAGTGAATAGTAGGCGGTATAGCGGGATCCCTCTTTTGTCAGTCGGAGGTAGAGCGCCTGATCACCGGTAATCATCTCTTTCAGGTCTACCCTCGCCACAGACCTTGCGATATCATTCTCTTCCACCAATAGATCAATGGTCCCCGGCAAGGTCTCTCTCTGCCGGGTGGTCTTGATCACTGCACGGAGCATCAGCTTCACAAAATTATGATCATCCTGCCAGGCAATAACAGCCGCATTTTCCGGTTGTGACGGTGCCCTTGATCCGGTCAGCTTTGTTTCAATCGTCCAGTCATTATTGGCACTTTGCAGGAGCAGGTTACGGGCATTGTTGCTTCTCTCGGAGATA
>JAAYGM010000250.1 GCA_012727735.1 Bacteroidales bacterium
CATCCGTTTTTTTGCTGTCTTTCACATTTTTGTATTCGGTAGTGAGGTTGTAATCTTCCGCCGGATTGAGCGTATACCCCAAAATATTGACGAAAAGATCGCGTAAAAAACCCTCCTGATACTGCTCTTCCTTGCTGTTGCGGATGTTTTCCTGAATAGCCGGATTCAGGAATGTGGAACTGAAAAGTTGAAATGCTGAATGAATCTTATCATGATTGACAGATTGAAAATATTTCTCGATGATTGTTTGTTGAAAAAGGGACATAGGGATTGATTTAATGTACAAATTTAATATTATTTTGCAGAGGAATGACAAAATGGAACTAAAATAGGAGTTTGATGCTATTGTGAAGTACAATTATCCCCGGATAATGATGGATGAATTGTGTGTGATATCTTATCTTTGTCATTGAAGTTATGAAGATAGGAAGTTCTATTCCACAAATTCTCTATCCGGTTATGTAAAAATTTACTTATTTTTGTTCCTTATATTGATTTGTAAGTGGGAGTAATATCCCGTCTTTAAAAATCGGAATGAACAGTTCCCATACCACAACTCAACAATTATGGCAAAGAAACAGCATCCCCAGATCCTTTCCCCTGAGAACTACATCCGGCAGAGAGCCCGTAATCTGCCCATTTTTAAATGCCTGGTGAATGAGGGTTGGGAGGAAGATGGGCTGGCACAGCTCACCATCTCCCGCCGGCATATCAACGGCAACATCACCTACTGTTCTTACCTGGTCGACCTGAAATGCCTGGGTGTCAAGGACACCTTTTACGATTTCAACATCCCCGAAGTGCATTTTGAACTGGTGCTGGAGCGAATGGAGCAGGGATATGCACTGGTCGGGATCGAGTATGCCCTGGCTCATAACATCATCCACGCCGGATGGGAGTTTGGTGAAGAGATTGGCTTTAAGGCCCACAAGGATTTTCTCTCCATTACCCGGTACATGCTGGAAGAGGACAGTGATGCCATCCCTCTGATCAAGATCGAATGTGGCGATATTGATGGAAAACCCCTTTATGTACAGGGCCCGCTTGAGGATGCTGCCGCCGTGAACCGTATCCTTGCCCAGCTGGAGAAGAATGTGGGTCACGGACACTACCGGTTCATTAGTCAAGATGAAATTTGGGATGAGGAAGATGAGGAAGATTGGGATGAGGTTGATGGCATGATCTATTTCCGTGAGTATGCACAATACAGTCACGAAGAGAAGGTGCGATTGTTCCTGGAACTGAGCCAGGATATGGAAGCGATGGATATGTTTCTTGAGCCCGCTGATACTGTTGACCAGGATGATAAATTTGCAAGGTTGACAGCCCTGGCTGAACATTTGTATCATGATATTCTCCCGCGAGAGGTGTTTGATAAATGGTGCGACAAATGGGAGGAGGAATCTTTGTGGTATTCTATCGACGAAGACGCCGATGAATCGGATGGCACCTTGGTGAAAATTGAGGAGATGATGAACCGTATTAGTGAGCACCTTCTTTCAGAAGAAGATCTTTCGTATGAATCGCTTTTCGGAAACCGCGAGGAGATTACCCCATATGAGTATGCCCGGATGCAGACCTTACGGCTGGGATATTTTGTGCATGAAGAGCATTTGGCGGGATTGGAAAGCCTTTATCTCAGCATTGAAGATGAGTTTGACATGGAGGAGCATCTGGATGAACAGATCGGTATGCTTCTGCCGGTAGTCCTTGCGGCAAGAATAACGATGCTGCGCATCCATCTCTTATCGCAGAATGGCCAATAATTTACAGGAGTCAGCAATGGATATACAAACGGTTTTTTTGACATGGATGGGGTCGTGATAGACTCTGAGATGTTGCATCTCCGTGCATTGGGTCTCACTTTGGAGATGCGTGGGATCTCATATGATAAGGGTATTCTTGATGATTTTGTCGGTAGATCCGACAGGTCATTCTTTCAGTACGTCTATCAGCATTTGGATGATCGTATCGATATAGAAGATTTCCTGAAAGAGAAGGATATCCACTTCGGGAATCTCATCTCTGAGTTGCAATTTGTGGAGGGTTTTCCGTAGTTCATGCGTGCTGTGAAAGAGGCAAAATTACAGACAGCACTGGTTACCTCCTCCACCTCTCAAACGGTTCGGAAAGTGGATGCTGTGCTCCATTTCACGCAACTGTTTGACCTGGTGATCACAGCTGATGATACGGTAACGCATAAACCCAATCCGGAACCCTATCTGCTGGCCTTGGAAAGAACCAAAGCGGATGAAGAGAGGACGATCGTCATTGAGGATTCCACTTATGGGGTTGTTGCCGGAAAAGCAGCAGGGTGCTTTGTATGCGGTCTGACAACATCCTTCGATGCGTCTAGTTTGCAAAGTGCGGGGGCCGATAGGGTTGTTGACCACTATCGGGATTTACAGCTCTTTCTCCAGTAATGTCTCCCCGCCTGCATTGATCACCTGCAGGGTGAGTTGTTCTCCCTTCTTTTCCAGTACCATCACCGTGCCATCCGGTTCTCTGTTGCTTCCTCCTATGATGACGGGAAAGTGATTGCCTGCCTCATCTTTTTCTATTACCCGAAAGCGATGGGTATGTCCGTTGAGGGAGACGTTAAACGGAGCTTTTTTCAGTACCGGCATCCAGAGATCGGAGCAGGGCGAGTAGCTTTCGGGGTTTGTGCCATAAATGGGGATGTGGTGGATCAGGATCCGTTTGCCGGCTCTGGCAAACGCATCAGACTGCAGCTCCTCTTGCAGGAATGTGGCCTGGTTGAGTCGATGTTGGGTGAAATCGTTCATATCGTAATAAACCCAGTGATCGTCTGGTTTATCCTCACCGCAATCGAGCAGGACAAAGCGGGTATCTCCCAGTGAGAAGGCACTATAGGAACGGCCTCCCATCCTCCCCAGGTAATTCCACAGCTGCAGCGAGTATTCCCCCCTTGTTTCGTGGTTTCCCCGGATAAAGATGGAGGGCACCTCATCACTTTTTATGCGTGGTGTGTAGGCGAGTAGCCTGTTCAAAATATCCGCTTCTGTCTCTACATCATCAAAACAGTCGCCGTTAAAGATCACCAGGTCATAAGGATTGTCCTCTATGGTCGCGTGCAGCTTTTCGAACATCCGCATATTGCTGTGGAGGTCGTTGTAGACGATCACCCTAAAATCTCTTTTCCGGTCGCTCCAGGTGGTAAATGATTTGATATCAGAGCGTACTGTGTCGCCAAATTCTTTGTAGTAGCTTGAATATCGCGTTATTTCCTGTGAGACTACCCGGTAATAGTATTTTGTACCGGGCTGAAGATGCTCAAGGTGCACACGGTGGATCTTGTTGTTCGCCACCATCACCCCTTCCAGCATGGTACGGGCCCTTTGCATCTTCGCCGGATCAGTGCCATACTCCACCCAGCTTTGTGCCGGCACATTGGTAAGCCACATCACGGTCATCTCATCCTTACCCGGGTTTTGCAGGTAGGGGATGGTGCGCATCACCTCTGATGCGGCTGTTTTTAACCGTACATCCACAAAGAGGGGACGGTGGTCGGATGCCACCTCTTCATCAATAACCTGAGCATTGTGCTTTGCATAGGTTTGTCCCTTTGCCACATATCCCAACACATAATCGATGGTTCTCTTCGGGTTGATGGAGGGAGAGGTGGGATGTTTGGGATTGGAGAGTATCAGCCACTCTTTTTTCAGTATCTCCAGTGGCGGGGAGTCGGGGGTAGCATTCAGATCTCCAAGCAGGAAGACCGGCTTGTCCAGCTTCTTCGCTGCATCCGTAATAATTTTCACCGATTCTATCCGTTCCTCAGCGATGAGGGATAGGTGGGTGTTGATCACCACATATTTCTCCAGTTCCACGATCAGGGCTGTACGGGCTTCCCTGCTTCCGGGTAATTCAATCTTAGTCACAGTCAGCGGTATATCCCGGGTAAGCATACCATTTCCATACTTTCCCCCATCGTGCAGGATAGAATAGCCGTAGGTGGCATGCATGCCGGTTTGTGCTGAAAGCTGCTGCATGATATCGATGTTGCCGCTGCGGTTGACCATGCTGTCCACCTCCTGCAGCCCCATAACCTCAGGTTGCAGTTCGATGATCAGCTTTCCAATCCGTTCGATGTCCATTTTGTCGTCCATACCCCTGCCGTGATGGATATTGTAGCTCATGATCCGGTGGGTGTTCTCTTTTTGGGGAAAGCGCCTGCCTTCCTTCTGTGGAGTGGTCTGTGCCCCACTGCTGAAGAGGGTGAGGCTGAGGGAAAGTACAAAAACTGTTATTTTCATGCGTCTATATAGTAAGCGATTCATCATTACGAAACATACCCTGGTTTCCGGCGTTTGTTGCCGTTGTTGACTGTAAGATCGTCTCCCAGATCTCTCCTTGCTTCTTCGGTAATCTGTTGAAGTTTCTCCACAATATCCGGAAAGGATTCGCTCACGTCGTACCGTTCACCGGGATCGCGACGCAGGTCGTGGAGACTTCCTCCATGTTTATGCTGCTCATCCACTTCACCCGGCAGGCCGTCGATTCCCGGCTGGAACCCTTCGTACGTTCCTTCCGGGTGGGGAAGGATCAGTTTCCATTGCTGATACCGTACTGCCTGTAGACTGTTCCGGCGATAGTAATAATAAAAGGTTTCTCTTGGCTGAGCTTCCAGGTCGCCCTCAAGAATGGGAAGAATACTGACCCCGTCGATCTGTTTTTCCGGTGGTTGTGCACCGGCAAGTTCTACCAGGGTGGGGAGGATATCGAGTGCGGAAACCAGGCTGCTGCAAATGCTCCCATCAGGTATCGTCCCCTGCCAGCGCATGATACAGGGGACGCATTGGCCACCCTCGAAAGTGGTACCCTTTCCTTCACGGAGGCCTCCGGTACTTCCGGCATGGTTGCCGTAGTTGATCCAGGGGCCATTGTCAGCGGTAAAGATCAGGATCACGTTTGGCTTCTCCAATCCTCTGTTTTTCGTCTGCTGTGAAGGGGTACAGGAGAGCGTAACTGTCAGGGCTGTCCCCAGGATGCCCCATGCAATGTACTGGTCATCCATCTCAGGGAGTATTGAGTATTTTTTTCGCATCGTACAGCTTTTCCTGCCAGTCGCCGGAGGGTTCCAGCGTCCCGAAACCGACTATAGCCTCTTCCAGTTCTGCCAGTTTAGCGAGCGCTTCGGGTGTGCCTTCTCCGTTGTACTTTTCCCGCAGCACCCTGATTTTCTCCGCATCCTGGATCCCTTCCACCAGTCGTTCGAAGCGGATGGAGCTGCGGGCATCCGGGTAGACCATGTAGGTGTCACCTGCCGGCCATGTCCTGAAGTGGGAGTCGGTCAGCGGGTTTTCCACCCATGAGTTATAGGCCCAACTCAGGAAGCCATCGAAATCGCAAGCCACCGCATACCATGCGGCGTATACCGATTCAGCCGACGGGGAAAAGGTGAACATGTTGGGGAACTTGTCGGCGCAGCAGACGTAGTAGGTGGTGATGAGCCCCTTCGCTCTTCGTGCTGCAATCTCCTCTCTGCTTACCTTAGCCCCTGCCCCCACACAGATATCCCTGATCCATGGGTATTCCCGGTAACTCTTGTGGTTGTCGGCGAGCGATACCCCCAGATCGGGAGCGTAGCGCTCCAGCACGCCCAGTACTGCCTTCATGTCGGCCGGTCCGCGCTCATCCATGGCGATATTGGTTTTTTCCAGCCATCCTTTTTCCCTGAGATGGCGGGTAAAATCTTTCAGGAAGACTCCCCACAGCGCTTCATACTCCTTCGACTCTGCCTTCAGCTCCACGGTAACCTGTTCGCCTTTCTCCATGTCGTGGTAGTGCAGCTGGTTGTTCCAGGTGAGCAGGGAGTAGCAGTTGATCATCCTGTCGATGCCCAGCTCCATCATGAACTCCACCCACCGGTCGAAGAGGGTATAATCGAAGCACCAGCTCCGGTCCTTGTTTTTCGTCCAGATGATCATGTCGGCATAGGCATCGTAGCACTGGTTGTTCCAGGGGTCCTTGTTCAGGGTGGCGGTAATCACCTTCTGTCCTCCGTCGGCCAGCATCTGCATGAGGGGGCGCATCTTCTCGAAATGGGCTTCGCTCCAGAGATCCACTCCATGTACCCGAGCCACGGCAGAGGGGTGTTGCCACAGGTCGAGGTGATAGCGCCATTCTGATGGGGGTGGCAGCTGCTGATCCACCACCTCCAGTTCAATCGCGAGATCCTGTGATGGTTGGTTTCTGGCATGAATCTTCACCTTGCCTCTATAGTTGCCGGCGATAGCGTCGGCCGGGATGCTGAAGGTGAGCCATACCGGTCTTACGCTTTTCGCTTCCAGGTTGAAGCACTCCAGGTTGTCCAGCATATCGGGAGCCAGGGAGGCGGGGAAGTCACCCGGCTTGCGTTGTCCACAACCGGGACCGAACTCATCGGTCATCACGTAGCGAACGAACCGTGACTGAGCGATAGAGGCGGGGAGAGTGCTCCCCTTACCCATGAAGTCGTTGAATTCGCATTCCACCTGCCGGATCTCTTCTGTCGTCCAAAGAACGATTTGAGCAGATACTTTTTCCCCTTTCCATCCGGCGACCTTGACACTCTTCACCGGTTCGATCTCCGGTGCCACCGATTTGGGCAACTTCTCATCAATTGAGATAAAGGAGGCGTGCAGGCCTCTCTCTACGTTCGACCAGTCAGAGAGGGTGTCGCTCGTGGGATCTTTCATCTCTTCAAAGGTGGCGCACTCTTTTCGGGGTCTGTTGTTGCAGGAGACGCTGCTAAACATCAGCACGCCAATTAAAAAACCGTATATCAAACAACCCGTTATTTTCATGATTATCATATTATTATACATATTGAGAATGTGATCAATATTTTTGTATGATCAAAGATTCCAATTCTTGTCAACTACAATTTGTTTGTACTGACACCCCCGAATGTCATCTTCACCGGTTTGATCAACCCCTGTTCATCGAATTCCATTTTGTCTATACAGGTTACACGGTGGTCACGATGAGTTTCGGTAAGCGGCCGCCGATGATAGACGATGTACCAGTCGTCGTTCTTCGGGTTGTGGATTACCGAATGATGACCGGCACTGGTAGCCACTGCCGGATCCTGTTCCAGAATGGTTCCGATCCGCTCAAAGGGTCCCAGGGGAGAGTCGGAGATGGAGTAGGCTACCCGATAATCGGGATTGCCCCATCCTCCTTCCGACCACATGAAATAGTATTTTCCGTTTTTCCTGAACATGAAGGGTCCCTCGGTATACCCTTCGGGAGTCACCTCCTTATATATTTCCCCGTCGGGGAAGGGTCTGATGCCGGTAAAATCGTTTTTGAGGAGCACCACATTGCAGTGTCTCCATCCACCGTAGAACATGTAATAGGTGCTGTCGTTCTCCTGAAAGACGTACTGATCGATGGGTTGTGCACCATTCACAATCTCATTGATCATCGGTTTTCCCAGCAGATCCCGGTAGGGACCCTCAGGCTGCTCGGCCATGGCGACGCCAATACCGCCTAATTCATTCTCATTCTGGATATCGTTTGCTGCGAAAAAGAAATAATATTTGTCATCCTTTTCAATCACACCCGGAGCCCACATCGCCATGTGTGCCCATTTCACTTCGGTGGTGTCAATGATCCGTTCATGTTTTGTCCAGTTCACCAGGTCAGGAGAGGAGAAACAGTCGAAGAAAACCTGCTTTTCGTAGAGATCGGAATAGGTGGGGAAGATCCAATACTGGTTGTCATATACAATCCCCTCCGGATCAGCATACCATCCATCAACAATGGGGTTGGACGAGAATTCATTTCTGTTTGCAACAGGGTTTGATTTATTTGTAGCACATGCCGAAAATAGAGTGATGAGGACAAAAAGTAACAGTTGTTTGTTCATTCCTGATATTTTTTGTCACCAAAGATAATCACTTCTGTAACCAGGTGCAAACTCTTTTTCACGATGGCGTCATGAGGAAAGGGATTCCTTTTCCTTATCGATTTCCAGTGACCTGTTTAGATACAGAATAGAAAAAGCGATTGAGATATGGGAGAGATAGTAGGTTGGTAGTATAAGGCCATTGAGGGAATGGTAGCCGACAAATTCCCTTAGTGCAATGATTGTGTCGGAAAAGAGGATCAGGACGATACCGGACAGATAGGTTACCCTGTACAGCTTTTCTCCTCTGATTCCAGCGGCGGCACCCAGTGAAAGACAGGAGATGACCAGATAGATGAATACGGCGATCATCAGGGTTTTGTCACTGAATACAGGATACAATAACAGCAGAAAGAATAGTAAGTAAGCTATTAGCAATGCCATTGTAAACCTCCATTTCATGCTTCCCTTCATCAGTGCATACCCCAGATAACCGATATGAGCAAAAAAGAAAAAAACGATTCCGTAGATGAATCTTTCAGTCTCCCCGTTTCTGTTCGACAAGAACCAGTCACCCACAATTGAAAAAGCAAAAGCGATCATCAACAGTATCGTATATTTAACTTGTGACTGTCTGTTCAGATACAATAGCAACAGAATCAATATTCCAATCGCTGCCGTGCCTGATTTGAAAATAAACCCATAGTGCATCAGCGCAAGCAGAGCTGAAACGAACTGCAACGGAGTCAGTAGATAGATCCATCTTTTACTCTTCAATACTTTACTCATCTTCATCGGTTTTTTTCAGGTCCAGGAGACAGGAGATTAATTACAACGGCGGCTCAGATGTGAATAGTTAATTGCTGTGTGAATATTCCTGTTCGCTACCTGCTTTCGTATGGTCCATGGATGGCTGTAATGGTGAAGCTTTCCGAGGAGTCATCCAGGATATAGAGCTGGTAACTCTCTCCCCCTGGTTTCACCCGGATCACAATATGTCCCTGCGTACTCTTCAGCTGACTGACCATCTGTTCACCCAAAGCGACCCGATTGACATCAAAGAGATTGGTTACAAAGATATCTCTTTCGCCGGCATATAGTGCCTGCGAAAGCATATTGCGGAGTGTTGCTGCAAATCATCAGTGTAATGTCATATTCACTAATACCGGGAAATGATCGGAAGCGAAGTGCCCATATTGCATATCATTCAGTACCCCATATTTATTTACGGTAAAATGGCTTGTTGTCCAGACATAATCAATCCTGTTCTGCATTTTGGCATTCAGTTTGAAGGAGTTGTAGGTGCCGGTTGTACCGTAAGGAGGTGTTTGTGTAGCAATGTAGGCGTCATTTAACAATCCATCTTACAGGCTGATAGGAATAGCAACGTTGCCGCAGTCAAAAAAATGAATGTTTTTTCATATTGATTCCTTCATTGATTTCAAAGTTCAATCTTATATACACAACTTTTGTTGCCACGAAGAATGGAGGAAATAACGGTTGCTGAAACTGGTCTTTGCATGATGTAAGAAAACATTAATTCTGCGAATCCCTCAGAACAATAACACAACGAAGAGAGGTCGGAGTTGTGAATGTTCTCTGCTATTGGGCATACACAAACCTGCTTGTTTTCATCCGCAATGATGATGTTATCCTTTTTGTTGTACTCAATTTTCCAACCCCATTCACTTTCGAGAAAAGAGATGAATTTACTAAGATCATGCTTATATTGAGCAAGAACCTCATCCATACCCAAACTGGCATAATGTGCATATGCACACCCTTTCAAGATATTTCTCTTCTCATTTTCTTCAATCTGTTCACTGATGTTGCTCAGTAAAATAGCCAACCATTCACGATTCAATTTGTTGTTGCTCTCATTTGTGGGGTTGCTTGTTTCAATATTATTGGATAAACCAATCGCACCAAAACCACAGAGACAAGCTCCGGCACAACAAATTCGTTTGATGAAATATTTCCTGCTGATTGTTTCCATTTAATCCCATCCCATTCGTTGTGTTGTTGCAGGAGTGAGTGGATTGGATTCGATCCACACTTTCATTTTTCCTACACCCCGATTCGACCAGGTATAATAAGGGATTAAATTCCATAACTTGTTGCCATCTTTTGCAACAATTTCGTTGATGCCCCCAAGTTTGACAGGATTGTATGTGACATTCAAATCCTTTGCATTCAGACTCTTGTTGAAAAGTTGCGGATTGTCTTGTTCCTCCATGCAATAGACCAAAGCGCCATATTGAATGGCTGTTTTACCTTTGTCATCTTCAATGAGCGGATTGGCGATAATTCTCCGAACTTCGGTAGGGAAGGTCACCTCCACCTTGTCGCCTTTTTCCCATTGGCGATCGATTTTAATGTAGCCATCGCTCACGTTCAACGCAATTTCATTTCCGTTTAACAACAATTTAACCGGTGATGAGATTTTATTTTCATAAGCGTAGAGTTCCGATGGAAAAGTGTTTGTTGCCCAATCGGGAACACGGATCATCAGCGAGAAAGATGTTTTATTAATTGGATCAATTGATATATTGACCTTTCCGTCAAGCGGATAATTTGTTTGTTGCGAAACATGCACGATATCCTCTCCATAAGGAATAGCCGCTTCATTCCCGATAAAAAGGTTTACATAAATGTTTTGCTGGTCGGTGTTGTAGATCAAATCAGGCAACGAAGGTAAAAACCGGATTAGATTTGTGGGACAACAGGAACAGTCGAACCATCCGGCGCGAGTCAAATGTCCCTGATTGAACGCATAAACAGCGTCTGATTCGAGTGGGTTGGGATAGAAAAAGCAGGTCCCGTCGAGAGAAATTCCCGGTAGCACGGCGTTGTACAGCATTCTTTCCAGATGATTGTAATAATCCACGTCACCGAATAAACGGAACATGCGATCGGCCCACATCACCCCGCCAATCGCTGCACAGGTTTCATTGTATGCCGTCAGATTAGGGAGTTCATAATTGTTGCCGAAGGCCTCTCCTTCGTGGCGTGCACCCAATCCTCCGGTGACATAGAGCTTACGATCAACCATATTGTTCCAAAGGCGCTCAACAGTGTTTGAATATGTGATATCTCCTGTGATGGCTGCCACGTCGGTTACACCTGCATAGAAATAGACAGCCCTCACAGCGTGGCCCACCACCTCATCTTGTTGCACAATCGGTTTGCCGTCCTGCCAATAATCGCCTCGAGGTTCGCGATGCAAATCGGTGCCCCGTAAATCAATGAATTTCTTGGCCAATGAAAAATAAGATTTGTTACCGGTAATCCTGTAAAGTTTTAACAATCCGGTTTCGATGATTTCATGTCCAGGCACTTCGTAGTTGTCCTCAGCACCAAATACGTCAACGATTAAATCGGCGTTTTTGATCGCGATATCGAGGAAATTACGTTTTCCTGTGGCGTAATAATGTGCTGCTGCAGCCTCATAGAGATGCCCCGCATTGTATAGTTCGTGGCTAAAAGCCAGATTGTCCCAACGCTTTTCGCATTTTCCAACCCACTCTGCAGGCGGATTGGAGGGATTGATGGTTCGCCATGTGGTCAGGTACCCATCAGGCTCCTGACCACGTGCGATGATTGCAATGTATTTGTCAAGTTCTTTTTCGAGCTTGGCATCGGGAGCACTGACTAGTGAAAGCGAAGCTCCTTCAATGATTTTATAGAGATCGGTATCGTCGAAAGGCATTTTTCCTCGTACCACCCCGGAGCCTCCATTCATTACACGTTCGGCCACAAGGAAATTCTCGAAACGTCCCTCTTTTTCGCATCTTTCAATCGCAACAGGAATCGTGATCTGTTGTATCTGACGGATTCTGGGCAGCCAAAAGCTATCGGTCAGGTGTACACTTTTCAGATCAATTTTCTGAATGTGATAGTCTTGTGCAGAAAGAGTGAGACAAGTAACGATGGTGAGTGTACATAGTATAAACGTTCTTTTATTCATTTTTCAGCAAATTGAAATTAGATCAAACGACAAGAAAAATATGAATAACGACAGACAGTCGATCTGTTAGAGTTTCAGTGTTGTTTTCTTTCCTGAATAATCAACTGTGCGAACAACATCAGAACCCTCATTCTCTATCAACCTAATGTTGAAACGTCTTTGGTTCAACATACCGGTATAACTACCCTTGCGATTCTCAATGGTGAGTTTTCGGGAAGAGTCATCCCACCGAAACGCAATTTCAGTATAAGCTCCCTGTTCATAGTTGTAATTGTCGAACTCATCTTCGTATAATACGAACGTTCCGTCAGCACCTTTATAAACACGAATCTCAAGATCATCCCATTTCTTCTCCTCTGCAAATTGTACTTTCGGTCCCAATGGAAGGATGGATCCTGCTTTTACAAAGACAGGTATACGATCAATGGGAGTATTGCTGTCGACCGTTTTTCCTCCTGTAGTCCGCTCATTGCTCCAGAAGTCATACCAGTCAACACCTTCGGGAAGATAAACGGTGCGAGATTTGACAGATGTGAAATCAGCCTCCCGGATTACGTTTCTTCCTTCACCCGAAACAACCCGGGTGTACATTGGCTCTGTCACCGGACAGACAAGCAGGGATTTACCAAACATAAACTGGTCGGAAACATCCCAACAGTTGGGATCGTCCTGAAAATCCATCACCAGCGATCTGATCATGCTGGAACGGTTGGCGGTAACATCCCATGATACAGAGTAGATATAAGGAAGAAGCGTATAGCGAAGATGGATGAATTTCTCGATGGCATCATATACCGGTTCACCTTTTTTGCCGAATTGCCAGATCTCACGAGGTGCATCCGCCCCATGTGAGCGCATCATGGGAGAGAAAGTTCCGAACTGCAGCCAGCGGGTATAGAGCTCCCTGTAATCAGGGTCTTCCAGCTTCCGGGGATAACTGCCGAGAAAGAAACCACCGATGTCGCTGTTCCAGTGAGGAATGCCACAGAGAGAGAAATTGAGTCCGGCCGGTATTTGTCGTGCCAGGTCACCCCAGGTAGCCTGTACATCGCCTGTCCATGTGTTGGCTCCATATCTCTGTTGACCGGCAAATGCAGATCTTGTCAGGATAAATACCCTTTTTTGGGAAGTCGTTGCCCGTTGGTTGTCATACACACCTCCCACGGTCATGAGCGGATAGGCGTTCCGCACTTTGCGCAGCGAACCCATATATGTCTGCAGGTTCATATCCTCATCTTTTGCATCAAGATGATCCGGTTCGGTTGAATCCATCCACCATCCATCAATGCCAAGAGAGAAAAGGCCATTGTTAAGATGCTCCCAGTAGATCTGCCTGGCCTTCGGGTTATAGGGGTCATAAGGTTTTACACCTGAGGGATAGTCCCTATTGGGGGGCCAGAGCGAGGATCCTGATTGCGGCCAGGTACCCATGTTCAGGAGCATCCCCTGAGGTTCCATGATTCGGTATTGTTTTGTCATCGGTCCAAACGAGGACCAGATTGAGATGACCATCCTGGCATTCATGTCATGTACTTCACGGATCATTCTTTTAGGATCTGGAAAGTTCTCGTTGAGAAACTCCATTGCATTCCACAAATAGTTACCACCCCAGTACTGCCAGTCCTGAATAATACCATCTATCGGGACACCTGTTTGCCGGTATCTCCTAACAATGCCGGTAGTCTCATCCTGCGACTTGTATCGCTCCTTGCTTTGAAAGTAACCGTAAGTCCACAGCGGGAAGAGAGGTACATCGCCAGTCAGATGACGCATTTGTGCAACAACACCATCGGCATTTTTCCCGTACATCAGATAATAATCAATACAGTCTCCAACCTCTGAATGAAACAATGTCCCTTCCTGGTTGTCACTAAAAAGTGTCGGAGAATAGTTGTCCCAGAATAAACCGTAACCTTTCACCGACTGGAAAAAGGTAATGACATCTTCCGTATTGCCCTGAATCAATTTTTTTCTGGTGCCCCGTTGCGACATCTTTCCGTTCTGCAGTTGTCCGAGTCCATAGATTGCCTCATTCTCCTCAAGCTGAAAGGTTTGGGCTACATCAAATGTTTTCACACCTGCATCGTCAAAGATGTTAAAGCGGGGAGCTCCTTTCTCACTCATCAGCAACTTCCCGTTGGAGGAGTAAAATGCGACAACGCCGTTTTTTTTGTTGATTTTCACTTCCAGCTCGCTACTGCGAATATTCAGGTAATCGCCTTTATCTGAAGTTTTAAGCGCAACTTTTTCAGGCTCTGCAATTACTGAAAGACTCTCTTTTACCGGATTTGTCCCTTCCGGATATTTGACAATCCTGGCTGTTGAGGGATTGTA
>JAAYGM010000251.1 GCA_012727735.1 Bacteroidales bacterium
AGTTACCAGCTTACAGTAACCTGACTCATTTTTGAACTGTGAATGTTCATTCGAGAGGAAAGCAGGATTTATCATCCTGCTTTCACTAAGAATTTCCCCAATCTTCATTGGTATTAATTCGTATTATCGCTTTAACTCCTTCGGAACTCCTTCGATACTCCTTCGAATATCGTTCGAATATCGTTCGAATATATCCGAAGAAGAAAAGAGTTAGTTATGGATTAATACAGGTACAAATCTATACCATAACAGGCGATTCAACCGGCAAGGTAGTACCCCTGTACAGACTATCACCTGCGCACAAGTTCTTATTGAGAAATGGTGAGAGACAGAGCCTGCAGATCCTGCTCACGTGAACTGCCACCTACAAGGATCTCGTAGTTACCCGGTGTGACACCTACCCTTTGTGTTGTTTCATTCCACCACTCCAGCTCCTGCTCACCCAGCTCGAAGATGACCTCTGCCGTCTCTCCGGCGGGGATAAACAGCCGCCTGAAGGAACGCAGTGTCTTAATAGGGCCTGCTGCATCACCCACCTTCCTCAGGTAGAGCTGCACCACTTCATCGCCATCACGTCCGCCATTGTTGGTCACCGGAACGGTCAGTTTCACACTTTGTCCCGCAGCAATACTCTCTTTATTCAGGACCGGTTTACCATACTGATATGTGGTATAGCTGAGCCCATAACCAAACGGGAAGAGCGGCTCCTGCTGCATATAGCGGTAGGTGCGCCCCTGCATGCTGTATTCCTCGAAGTCGGGCAGCTGCGACAGGCCGCTGTAGAAGGTAACAGGTAAACGTCCGGCGGGATTATAATCACCAAAGAGCACCTCCGCTACGGCCGTGCCGCCCTCCTGTCCCGGATACCAGGCCTGCAGGATCGCTTCGCACATCGCTGTCTCAGGTACCAGCGCCACGGGAGAGCCGGAACAGTTAACCAGGACGATCTTCTTACCCGCACGGTGGAGGGCTGTGATCAGCTCACGCTGTACGGCAGGGAGTTCAATATCTGTGCGGTCACCACCTCTGAAGCCGGGCAGATCGACACCCATCTCCTCCCCTTCCAGAGAGGGAGAGATACCACCCACGAAGATCACCAGATCGGCATCCTTCACGCTCTCCACCGATTTGCTGATATCCACATCATCCTTAAATCCAAGGTCGAAATTGAGCTCGGCCTCGTTCCTGAGGGGTTCATACGCTATCTCCAGGTCGTACCCTCTTCCGGCCTCCACAGCCATCGTATGTGACACCTTGCGGTTACCATGCCTGTTGGTGAATGAAGCCACCTCCTCACCATCCACCTTCAGCTTCACGATGCCGGAGCAGTTGAAATCAAATACGACCTCACCCGGTTTGTCAGGAGTTAACACACTGGTATAGAGAGCCGAGAAACCGGTCAGGTTGACACCGGGTGCAAAAACAGTTGCCCCTCCTGCAGAGAAACGGAAGGGTGTGTTGATCTGTACTGTTGCTGCAGGAGCACCTTCCTGATCGGTATTGTTCCAGTAACGACCGCTGAAGCCGGCTCCTTCCGGCGACTGGCACTGGTTGAAAACGCTCCTGATCACGGTACGTTCCACCCAGGATGATCCCTGCTCGTAGATCAGCCGGTCGTCGGGTCCCATGGCTGCTTCTATTCCCTCAAGAATGGTCACCGTACGACGAGGAGTACCATTGTAGTTGCCCCACTGCATCACTGAGTCATTGGCATTGGGACCCATCACGGCGATGGTGAGCCCGCCTCTCCTGAGCGGCAGGAAATCATTGTTGTTCTGCAGCAGCGTCATCGACCGGCGTGCCATGTCGAGGGCAAGCGAGTCATGTCTGGCCGAGGCGACGACTGAGAGCGGTATCTCTGTCCAGGAGACCTTCGAAGGATCATCCATCTCACCCAGTGCAAAGCGGGCCCTCATCAACCGCCTGACAGAAACATCAATATCCGACTCGTCTATCAGCCCTTTCTCCACACTCTCCAGCAGTGCCTTGTAGCTTGAACCACAATCAAGGTCGGTACCGCTCAGCACGGCGGCAGCGGAAGCTTCCGCTGCACCCTCATGGGTCTTGTGCCCGTAATCATTATAGAAATCAGCAATCGCACCGCAGTCGGCAACAACCACCCCCTCATAACCCCACTCATCACGGAGTATATGCATCAGCAGCTGATCGCTTCCACAGCAGGGATCACCTTCAAACCGGTTGTAGGCACACATCACCTGTTCTACTTTCCCCTCCATGACCAACGCTTTGAATGCCGGGAGGTAGGTCTCGTGCAGATCACGCGGGTCGATATTCTCCGCGTTGAAGGAGTGTCGGTTCCACTCAGGCCCGGAGTGCACAGCGAAATGCTTGGCACAGGCGTGCAGCTTATCATATTGCTGATCATCCGGCCCCTGGAGCCCTTTCACCACCATCACCCCCATCCGTGCAGAGAGGTAAGGATCTTCACCATAGGTCTCAATCCCCCTTCCCCAGCGGGGGTCACGCAACAGGTTCACTGTGGGCGTCCACATGGTGAGTCCCTGATAACGCTCGTAACTACCCTGTGAAGCATAGAAGGCGTTCTTGGCACGTGCCTCATCCGATACAGACTCAAAAACATGAAAGAGTGCTTCCTTGTCGAAAGAGGCAGCCATACCGATAGGTTGAGGATAGACAGTAGCCAGCCCCGAGCGTCCCACGCCATGCAGCGCTTCGTTCCACCAGTTGTATTCTTTGATGCCCAAACGCGCTACCGCTGCAGAGGCATCCTGCATCAGCAACACCTTCTCTTCCAGGGTGAGTCTTATCACCAGATCTTCTGCCCGCTCATCGGGTGAGAGCGCACTGTTTCTGTAGGATGTGTTGCAACCGGTCATTACCAGCAGCAGGAGTGAGAGAAGAAAGTAGGTTCTTTTTGATTTCATGGTCAAAATTATTTATCTGTTTATCACAATTTAAGTCTATTTCTCTATGATAGAATCCTGTTCTCTGAAAAGAAAGCATAAAAATAGATTAAAAAAAGTAGATAAAAAAGGAAGAATGATTTGGAATTACCTTTAAAGGGAGCAAAATACGATTATAGTACAACTGTTGTCAAATTGCAACAACTATATTTGTCGCTGGTTGAAAAACTTTTATCTTTGTGTGAATAAACAGACAGCGATTTTTTCTTTAATCCTTTAAATTATTTAACACACACCGATGCGTGTGAGTAAAAACTAAGTTTATGAAGTTATTTAAAACACATTTTTTAACCCTGTTTTTAGGAATAATGACGATCACCATGAGTTGTAGCAACACAAACAAACAGGCAGACAGCAACGAGATCAATCAGGAGGCACTACAGGGCAGGAAAGTGCTCTATGTTTACGGAGGATGGAACGGGCATGAGCCGGAGCAGTGCCGTGATATTTTTGTACCCTGGCTGGAGGCCGAGGGGGCGGAGGTATTCGTTTTCGACAATCTCTCCTGCTATGGTGACTCTGCGCTGATGGCAGAGGTGGACCTGATTATTCAGCATTTCACCCAGGGTGAGATCACTCCGCAACAGGAGAGAGCATTGCTGAACGCGGTGAAGAGCGGCACAGGCCTCGCCGGATGGCATGGCGGCACTGGTGACTCATTTCGCAACAACGTGGAATTCCAGTACATGGTCGGGGGACAATGGGTGGCTCATCCGGGCAATATCATACCATATGATGTCCGTATCACTGATCAGAACGACCCGGTGACAGCAGGGTTGAATGACTTCTCCATGTCGTCGGAACAGTATTTTATGCATATCGACCCCAATGTGAAGGTGCTTGCCACCACCACTTTCACCGGTGAGCACAACGACTGGATCGACGGTGCGGTGATGCCGGTAGTATGGAAGAAATCGTACGGCAAAGGGCGCGTCTTCTACTCATCGCTGGGTCATGTGGCGAAGGATTTCGAGGTACCCGAAGCGCTGGAAATAATGAAGAGAGGTATCCGCTGGGCTGCTGAGAGCAGGGAGCAGGGAGCGGAGCAGTGGTTATCACCTGCCTACCAATAAAAAAACGCTTACGGTTCCTCTGAAAGAGTTACCCGTAAGCGTTTCTGTTTTTTCAAACCCCAGGATGGTGTATGCCTCATCCGTCATGTCAGATCATGATGGACAAAGGTTTCCACCCTCCTTTTAACGCACCCTGACAGATGTCTCGGCAGATCCGAGCCAGGGGGCAGTGAAGCGAACTCTGATATCTTCTCCCGCCGGTCCGTCCGGTGCGATATAGGCTACCATCCGACCATGGAAGAGACGGTGACTGTTATCCGTGTAGTCACTCATATCAGCATTGTTGCTGGCCTCGAGACCCAGCAGACGACCATTGCCTGCAATCATACAGGTCACCTCATCGTCTGAGAGCATCACCGGCACACCTTCCTCATCCACCACCTGCACGATGATCTGTGCGATACCGTCAGGAGCGATTACCTGCTCTTCCGAAATAATCTTCAGTGCTTTCGGCCTGCCGGACGAACGCAGATCGTGACGAACAATCTCCCGGTTGTCATCATCCAACCCGACAACTGTCAGCAGCCCCTGCTCGTAAGGGATATCCCAGTAGATTATCCCATGATCGTCGTTGGCAGCCTGCACCTTGCCCACTTCTTTTCCATTAAGCAGCAACTTCGCCATTGGAGCGTTGGTATAACTCACCACACGTATCGACTGTCCCTCCCGGTAATTCCAGATGGGCCATGCATCGAGCGATGGTGCTCTCTCCACGTAGTTACCACCCTGCTCTGCATCGAGCTGCGACCATACATCCCTCATCTGGCTGCCACTGCCACTGCCCGGTGTGGGATAGGTCCCCAGGTAAGCCATGGGCTGATCACTCCAGAGCGATTGCCTGAAGTAGCCTCTCGGCTTGATGAACCCGCCGAAATCGAGCAGCCCCGAGTAGAAGCCACGTGAAGGCCAGCGTCCCGACTCGCCCAGGTAATCGATCCCTGTCCAGAGGAACTGACCAAAGATATACTCCTTGTCGCGTGTATGCTTCCATGCAGACAGTTCATGACGGTTCTCACTGCCGTAGATCACCCGGTTGGGATACTTCTTGTGGTCGGCATCGTACATCCCTTCCGTATAGTTGTAACCGGCGATGTCCAGTGCTCCCGGATAATCCGTTTCATTGGACATGGCCACACCTGCCAGCCCTGCGGTGACGGGACGTGACGGGTCATATTTTCTTACCACGGCAGCGAGGCGCTTGGCGATCACACCCAAGCGGTTTGCATCGGGTGCATCTTTCCTGTAGCCTCCGAAGATGGGTTGTGTGAATCCCGTCTCCGCCCCTCCGTCCAGCACAGGATGGGAGTAGGGATCGTTCGGGTAATCCACTTCGTTGCCAATGCTCCAGGCGAAAACAGAGATATGGTTTCTGTCACGCCGCACCATATCGGCGAGATCCTGTTCACCCCACTCCTCAAAGAAGTCGTAGGAGCCCTCGAAGCCGGGTGTACCGACGTTCCATCCTTCGAGCCACTTCCTTTTGGGGAACTCCCACTCATCAAACGCTTCGTTCATCACGAGCAACCCCAGCTCATCACAGAGCGCATAGAGATCGGGATCCTGCGGGTTGTGGCTTGTGCGGATGGCATTGCAGCCAACCTCCTTCAGGTTGAGCAGCCTTCTTTTCCATACATCCTTATGTACCGCTGCGCCGAGGACACCGCCATCGTGATGCAGACAGACACCTTTCACTTTCATCCACTCACCGTTCAGGGCAAATCCCTTGTCGGGGTCAAACGTATAGGTTCTGAAACCGGTCATCGTCTCTGAGCGGTCCACCGTCTCCCCGTTGTTGAGGATTGTTGTTCTGAGGCGGTAGAGAGTGGGGTCATCCACACTCCACAGTTGCGGGTTTTTCACCGTGAGTGCACTTTTCACTGTTGCGTTCTCACCGGCGTTCACCGCCACCCTGCTCTTTTTGCTGGCCACCAGACGGTCGTTATTGTCGAACAGTTCGTTCAGGACAGTGATCTTTTTTTCCGTATTTTCCGAGTCGTTGGTCACCTCAACCTCTACATCGAGCACCCCTCTCTTTGCTGTTGCCACGGAGGGATAGGCGTAGACACCCCACTGGGCGATATGAAGCGGGTTGGCATTGATCATCCAGACATCACGGTAGATACCTGAACCGGTATACCACCTTGAGTCGGCAGCACGGCTGTGGTCCACACGCACCGCGATCAGGTTCTCCTCTCCCGGCCTGATATAAGGTGTGGCGTCATAGAGGAAGGAGATATAACCGTTTGGTCTTTTGCCCAGCAGGTGACCGTTCACATAGACCTCACTGCGGTTGTAGACCCCTTCGAAGTAGAGATACACCTTTTCCGCTGCGGACGTTGCAGGCACCTGAACAGTTTTGCGGTACCACCCTATTCCTCCCGGCAGATAGCCCGCGCTGCTTGCCAGGGTGGGACTCAACTGTTGCCTGACACTCCAGTCGTGGGGCAGCTGTACAGTCTGCCACCTGCTGTCATCGACCGTTGCTTTCTCACCCTCTTCGACGTCGCTAAGCATAAATTTCCAGTCGCTGTTGATCTTCTCTGCCGCACCAAAACCGGCCTGGCCAAAAGAAAAAACAGCAAAAAGTGACAATACAATAGCACATAATGCTCTTCTCATTTTCATTGTAATATAATTTTTCTGATAAAATAAATAATTCTTGTTGGTACGTGCTTAACCTCAATCCGGTTACTGCACGATGTTGAATCAATCAACCTGCAATGCCGGGGTTTAAATAGAGGGTATCACCGGTTTTATGCGTCCATCGTCAGCGAACTCCATTCTGTCGATACAGACCTCCCTGTGGAAGCCAGCGGCATCTCCCATCTCAATCCCGTCGGGGCGGCTGAAACGGTGGTAAACAATATACCACTCGTCAGTACCCGGAACCTGAACGACCGAGTTGTGTCCCGTACCGTATATCCCCTTCTCCGGCACTTTAGTCAGAATGAGGTTCTCTTCGGGAACGGTGATGGGGCCGAGGGGAGAAGTAGAGGTGCCGTATCTTACGCGGTAGTTCTCACTGCGGGTGTCGTTCTCCGACCAGAGGAAATAGTATATCCCCTCACGATAAAAAACATAGATCCCCTCCCTGAAGGTGTTGTCGGGGGTGATGATCTTCGTGCTCTTCTTCTTAATGGAGACCATATCACGGTTCAGTTCAGCCACTGCCGCATAACCGTTTCCCCAGTAGAGGTAGTATTTACCACTCACCGGATCATGAAACACATCCGGATCGATCTCCTGCCCCCCGGATACACCTTCAGGCTTCTCTGCTATAAGCGCTCTGCCGGAGTCCCTGAACGGCCCTGCCGGGTCGTCGGCCACCGCTACACCAATCTTCTGAGCACCGGTGAAGTAATAGTAATATTGATAGCTGTTCTTTCCCGTTTTTTTCTCGATGATAGCCGGAGCCCATGCGTTCCTCCCTGCCCAGGGTACATCTTTCTTCAGGTCGAGGATCACCCCTTCTTCCTTCCACTCCTTCAAATCGGGCGAGGAGAAGGTTTTGAAATAGTATCCCCCCCATCCGTCAAAGCCGTCGCTGGTAGGGTAAAGCCAATATTTCCCGTTCTTGTGAGAGTAGAGAATCTCCGGATCGGCATAGTAACCCTCCAGCACGGGATTACGTTGCTCGGTAAGAGTATAGTTCTCCGGCTTGCCGAATTGCTTCAGCAGCCTGTTCAGCTCGGAGCGGGTCACAGGGATGATGCTGCCGTGACGGGGATGGAAATCCATGGAGATACTCTCATCTATCACGCTGAAGGCATCCAGATCGAGGGTCTCGCAGAACTGATATTCCCCTTTCATGTAGACATCGTACATCAGTATGTAGGTGTCGCTGTGAATCCGTTTGAAGATGCTGGACCCCTCCACCGCTTCGCTGGTCTGCTGCTTATACCCCGGTTGTTCAATCCATTTACCTGAGGCAAGACTGTCGGTCAGTGCATGACGGATGCCGTTACCATGCCCCTCTGTCTTATAAAAAAGATGATAGATACCATTCTTATTGATGATATCGCCGTCGATGCATGACATCCCGTTTTTTGGGAGAAAGAGCGGTCTGGGTTCACCCACAATATCGGTGAAATCATCGTTGGCGTAGGCATAATAGATCACATCCGGACCGTCACCATACTTCATTGACCAGTAGACCATATATTTTCCTGCAAGATCATCGTAGATGGTCTGCGGAGCCCATACACGCAGCAGCTCTTCCTGGTTTTCATACTTTTCCTGAATATTAATCACGCTCGAAGTCCAGTGCACCAGGTCGTCCGACCTGAGCATCACGAACGCTCTGTTGGAGCTCCATCCCAGGTGGGATGTCATATCGGTAAGCACCATGTAGAAACGCTTTCCGTCTTCCGAACGAAGTATATGAGGGTCACGCACCCCTCCGGTGGAGCTGATCACCTTCGAGTCGATCACCGGCTCGTTGTTGTTCAGCGTGAAGAAGTTATAACCGTCGTTGCTGATGGCATACCTCACGGCCTCTTCCTCCACGCGGTTGCCGGTGAAATAGGCAAAAAGATAAGCTGTGAAATCTTTCTCTGCTACAGCGGGAGGGGTCTCTGCATGAGCAGGCAGTAGGGACAATGAAATAACCAGTGTTAGGAATGGAATCAATCTGTTCATTTGGAATACTCTTTTTCTTTCTGTGAATAGACATTCTGAAGATTTTGCTCACCTGCCTGCATCAGGAGTGCGGTGAACAGCAACAGTAATGTGGTTCGTTTTCTCAATATCTTGTTCCTTCAGTGAATTTCATCTCTGAATAGTCAAAGTGATGGCAGCCCCCGGAGGAGCTACCATTGTTGAAATGAATAAATGCAAATATAGGAAAAAAGCAGAAGGTTTCTTTCTCTTTTTGTACAATTCGGCCGGAGAATAGGATGAGCAGAATCGTACAGTGACTCAGAAAGAGCAATAGCATCGTGATTAATAGAGGTATAGAATAT
>JAAYGM010000252.1 GCA_012727735.1 Bacteroidales bacterium
AGCAGGGATATCGCACTACATGTGGAGGAAGCCATCAAACGGCTGGAAGCGATTGGATTCAGTTTTGCAAAACGGAACAAACAGATCCAGGTGGAGGTGAAGAAACTGAGCGGTGCGGATGCCTACGGCTATTTCATCCCCTCCCGCTACAGCAGTGAATGGAACTCAATGGTAATCAACAGCCAGAAGTTATCAGAGAAAGAGGAGATCAAGCGCACCATCATGCATGAAATGACCCACTTCGCGCAATACTACTACGACCCCCGATGGACGGTCACCAAATCCTATTTTGAAGGTGAATTTCTCTGGATGGAAGAGGCGGTGGCCGTTTGGGCGGAAAGCCTTTACGTGGAGGGCATCTCCTCCGTGCAATATGGGAACCAGTTTTGTCCCCTGGAAGGATTCTCACCGTGGGATAAAGAAGACAAGAGTACGCACGGCTATGGAATGGCCGGCCTGATCCGCTGGATGGCTAACCGTTACGGCAACGACAAGATAGTGAAGTTGCACCAACAACAGGAAGCCGGTGCGACTTCGGTAATGGATGCATTTGAAGATGCATTTCCGGATCTCTTCCTGGAATATGGGATTTTTCTCAAAGATTACATCCGTGCCAACGGGGTGAAGGATCTAATGCAGGAGATTGCTCGCAAAAAGATGACATTAAACAGCATGAATGAGGTAACAAGCAAAGAACCTATTGGTATCAAACCATACTCCACATTCTATGAACGAATCAGCATCGATCCTGATTACAAGCTACCCGATGGTAAGATCACCCTCTCCATCAAGGTGGAAGGCGGAATGGATGGCGGCAAAGGACAGATCTGTGAACTATATCGCTACGACAATGAAAAAAAGGAGATCATCTTTGTGGATGAGTTTTTCGACTCCTATCAGTATGAAGAGGTATCGGCACTCCAGGAGAAGAAAGATATGCTCTTCGTGGTCTACTATCACCCTTTCAACAAGGAGCGTGACGTGACCATGACCGTACGGCTGGAAGAGAAGCTGGAGTTTGTTAGCGGGAAGATAAAATTAACCATTATTGAGTTGAACAACTACAGCGGATTCTTCACCGCTACCTTCCCCGATGAGCTGGTGGTGCCCATCACCTCTGCTACAGGAACAACCAGCTATTCCGGGAACAGGGTGATCTATACTTCAAACAGTAGTTATTCCAAGAAAGAAAGCTACGACATGGTGAAGTCGGAATGGGAGATCAGGATCGAGATTGATGCAGTATCGCGGAACATACTGATTGGAAGTGCTCAAAATGTCACCAGCAGGTACAATGACCGGGCAGGAGATCCAGACAGGGGTGAGTTAGAGAGGAGACAGACCACCTCTTTCTCTTTTAAGGATATACCCTTTATCCAGGTTTACGCATCAGACGGCAGTTACCGGTTTGGGGCCTCTAATAGTAATGGCAGCATCGGCACCTATCTAACCTCTTTCAGTAACAAACTGGAGGAGGAAGGGATCAATGGATGGACAACCAAAACGGTTACTTCATGGATAGCGAACACCAAATGGTCAGTCAGTGTAGCACTGAACACGCAATAGATAGGAACATAAATTGTGTGCTCAGGTCCGATAAAAACAGACTGCCCTCAGGCAGTCTGTTTTTTGTAATGATACTTTTCCCTGATCAACGCTTTCTCATCAGCTGTCAGAGAGGAGAAGTAAGCTTTCCAACCCGGACAGAAATTGATGTGCCACCGCCAGAAACGCCCAGCGAACGACTTGGGTTTCTGATCATACTTAGCCCTAAAGGGGCAATCACCGCATTTTTGAGCTGTAGATTCCATTGATTGGTCTTTTATTCCATTGATAATATTTAGGTCATATCCCCATATAATGGGTCTATACGAATTCTCTCACTTATCTGGAAATGCTACCGATTGAGTCAGTAAAACCTCCTGAGAAGGCTTCAACTCCAGTAGTGTATGTAATCTTTCCTTATCGAATGAACCCCGCACGACAGTACCAAGGCCTTCGGAGACAGCGTAAAGGTAGATATTCTGTGAAACGAAACCGCAACCAATGTAGGCATATTCCCTGCCGGATGCTTTTTGCATATCTGCCACGAAGATCAGGTTGAGTGGTACAGTAGCTACGAAGTCCTGAGTGCCTGTCTGAGCACGGAAATCGCCTTTTTTGATCTCTTTCAGCAGATGATTGCGTGCATCATAAAAATAGAGTGATTTTGAAGTGGCGACATAGAGTTCCAGCTCCTGGCGATTGTTGGCGGTAGGTGCCGTACGCTTGTCGTCACGGTTGAATCCGTTGGCTGCCCACAAAACAGTTCCTGTTATCACAAAACGAACCGTTAATTCTCAATACCCGGCACCTTGAAATAGATGCCCTCCATCCCCCTTTTATTTTCTTTCAATTCCAGGTAATTGCAGCCGTCGACCCTCTTTTGTGCTGCCGATTCAAACTGGAATATCTTAAGGATGCTGAATTCATGTTGTGGAAAGATCACGTGATAGGCTGTCTCGCAGCTTTTACCGTCACCCGATGATAAAATTGCTCCGATAAGAGAAATAAACCTGCGCGATGCCTTTTCACCCATTTTCTTCTCATCATTTTCGTGATAAAGAAAACAAAGGAATTGCATCGAACGTAAATCAAATGGATATTCATGAAGCGAATTATTGACAAGAGTGATTACCTGATCGTAATTGGTTTTATCTTTTTTCGCATCCCGAAAAGACTTCTCTATCGTCTTTTTATCTTTTAAATTCCAGTCTGAATCGTAATTATTCTGAAAAAGATATCCATAATAAAGATGTCGGTAATCCACTACTGTCAAAGTAGTGTCAAAAGCTTCATACCTTTGCATCAGCTTTGGATAAAACGAATCGGAGGTGCTGTCAACTACATTCCGTCTGATCGTTTCATAATCAGGTGCCTGAGAGTAGATCTCCATACAAGCAAGTGAGAACAGAAAGAACATGATACAATGTTTCATGATAAAGTAATTTAGATGAGTAAAAAATTAACGGTCAAAACTAACTTCTCCTTGCACTAAGAAAAGGAACTGCAACAACGCTTTTCAATCTCTAAAAGTACCAAATCTGTAAGCCAAAAACGACGCTTTTACGTTAATTTTTGTTAGCATTGCAAAGCTTTATATATTTAATGTCAATCCTTTGAAATAGGATCGGACTTTTAGTATTATCACTTCGATTTATCTTTTTTTGAGATTCATTTTTCGCAATTAAGGCATCGTTGAACCCTACTTTTTCATAATTTTACAAACACATAGAAAATCGGACCGATTATTTTGTTACTTTTATAAATTCAATAAAATATAACACCAATTAAATAATTTAATATCATATTTATGACATCCAGAAGACAATTTTTAAAAACGATGGGTGGGGTCACACTTCTCACCACCGTTCCCCGAAATGTACTGGGGAAAGGCTTGATTGCTCCAAGTGATGAATTGACCAAAGGTATCATCGGCGTAGGAGGAATGGGGCGTGGCCATATTCGTTACGACAACACAAGGGTTGTGGCCATGTGCGAAGTGGACAAAAATCACTTAACCACGGCAGCAGCTATGGTGAAGGACAACATCAATCTCTATCATGATTTTCGGGATCTAATACGTGACAAAAACGTTGATATTGTTCATATTGCCACACCACCGCATTGGCATGGCATCATGTCGGTTGAAGCAGCACAGGCAGGAAAAGATATCTTTTGCGAAAAGCCGATGACACGCACCATTGGTGAAGGGAAACGAGTGAGAGAGGCCATTGCACAACATGGTAATATCTTCCGCCTCAACACCTGGTTCCGTTTCAAAGATCCCTTTTATGGGCTGGGCACACCGGTGAGACCACTCAAAAAGCTGATAGACAGCGGCCTTCTGGGTTGGCCCCTGAAGGTAACCATCAGCAAGCATACCGGATTCGACTGGAAGTTCTACTGGGTTGGGAAAACGCATCTGGAACCACAGCCTGTTCCTCAGGAGCTGGACTATGACATGTGGCTCGGGCCGGCACCATACAAACCTTACAATGCACACCGCGTGCATCAGACCTTCCGTGGATACTGGGATTACGACGGAGGCGGCCTGGGTGATATGGGACAGCACTATATCGACCCGGTACAGTACATGCTGGGCAAGGACAACACCAGCCCCGTGAAAGTGGAGGTGGACGCACCGCAGCAACATCCCGATGCGGTAGGCACATGGCGATCCATCACCTACACCTACGATGATGGTTGTGAGATTATCCTCTGGGGTGGTGATTACGGTGAACCCGACACGCCTTATATCTCCGGACCGAACGGAAATGTATACAAGAATTTCGTATGCGATATTCCTGACTGGGAAAAGAAACTGGCCGATTTCCCTGAACCACAGGCTCAGAACACCGATTTCATTGAGAGCATTCACAACAGACAGAAATTCGCACTGAACGAGGTGAACGGACATCGTTCCTGCACCATCGTCAACATGGGTGCCGTGGCACTGCAACTGAACAGAACGCTTCAGTTTGACCCGGTGAAAGAGATGTTTATCAACGACGAGGAGGCCAACCGGCTGATAGATCAACCGATGCGTGCTCCCTGGACTATCTAATTTTCAAAATAGAGAAAGAATGAAACAATTCAAATTTATCATATTCTGCTTATCCTTATTCCTTGTAAGCGGACTTCAGGCACAGATGCCCCAGGGCAGAACAGATGCCACCATCATCGCCGATGCACTTGCCCAGCTGCCGGCAGAAACACCTGAAAAATTCAATCAGGTCATTGCCGACCTGGTAACCACGGGTGAGCAGGGAATGCTCGATCTGATCGGCAGGATGAACCCTCCGGGAGACAAAAGTAACGAAGCCCTGGATTTTGCCATCGGGGGATGGACCGATTTTGTTGCGAACGACAACGACAAGCGTGCAGAGGCAGCTAATGCCTTTGAGAAAGCACTGGATCAACCGCTTGACAAGGAGATGAAAGCCTTCGTGATCCGACAGCTCAGGAAAATAGGGAGTGACGCGAATGTGGATGTGCTATCCGGTTTTCTTGCAGACCCAGACCTCTCGGACGACGCCTCTCTGGCATTGGTGAGCATCGGAACGGATAAAGCAGCCGAAGCACTGCTGCAGGCGCTGACAGATGCCGGCAGCGACCAGATCAGGCTCAACCTTGTGAACGCTCTCGGACAGACCAGTTACAGGCAGGCCGAACCCTTCCTGCTCGGCATGTTAAGCAACAACATATCGGAAACAATGGAGAAAGCAGTGCTGAATGCACTCAGCAACACAGGGACAAAGATGTCGGTCAACGCACTGCGAAAAGCAGCGGAAGAGTCAAACTATGCTTACCGGAAAAACAGCGCTGTTGCATCTTATCTCTCATTGCTCAACAGATTGAATAACACTGAATCAAGGCTTGTTGCAAAAGAGGCGAAGAGAATGATTTCCGCTGCATCGAAACAACAGAAGCCGGATCTCAGGTTAGCCGCTACCCGACTGCTGCTGGAGAACTCTTCTTCCAATAAAGGAAAGTTATTGAAGGATGCCATCAAAGCAGGAGACATCACGTTCCTCACAGGCCTGCTCAATGCCTATCCTTTTCAGGATGACAGGAAATCGACTGCTCTGGTGATGAAGGAGCTGGAATCAAACAGATCACCTGAGGTACAGACGGCACTCATCTACTGGGCAGCCAAAAACAATCTGCCGGAGGCATTGCCACTGATCACACGTCATATCAACTCATCCGACGGGATGGTCAAGAAGGCTGTGCTTCTCTCACTGGCGAAGATGGGCGGAGAAAAAGCACTGATCACGCTGGCTGGCCAACTGAACAGTAACGATGCGGAAACAGTCACGCTTGCACAAAATGCACTCTCCACATACAAGGGAGATATCTCCTACACCCTGGCATCGGTTTTCAACGGCGCAGGTGACGCCGGTAAAATGGCAATCCTCCGGTTGATCGCCGGCAGAAAAATGGAGAGTCAGTATAACCTGGTGTACAACCAGCTGTTCACTGACAATGCAGCGGTGAAAGCCGCAGCTGCCGGCACACTGAAAGATGTGGTTACAGATAAAAACCTGCCCGATCTCTTCGTACTGCTGGAACAGACTGACAGCGACTATGTGCCGGCTGTGCAGGAGGCGATCAATGCAGCACTGAGCTACCTTACGGTAGAAGAACAGTTGCAGATGGTCAGCGAAAGGATGGGCAAATCCACCAGCAAGCACCTCTATTACAGTGCACTGGCAAACAGCGGATCGCAGGAGTCGATGGATCTGATCACCAAAGCATATCGGGAGGAGACAGGCGTGAACAAGCGTGCCGCATTCGATGCCCTCACCAGGTGGAGGTCTTTCCATGTAACATACCCCTTGCTCGAGATCGCAAGAGAGAGCAGTGACAAGCAGGAACTGACAGAAGTGATTGATGCACTGATCACCACCATTGCCCGCTCGGACGAAACAGGAGCGGTGAAATACCTCTATCTGCGTGAGGCGATGCTCTCAGCACAAACAGACAAGCAGAAGAACGAGATCCTGAGACTGATGGGAAACACAGGTCAGTACCAGGCGATGCTATTCGTTGCACCCTTTATGGACCAGGCTGAAGTAAGTGAGGCAGCTGCTCTTGCTGCCATGAATATTGCGCTTAACAACCCCTCCTTTGCAGGTGCTGAGACGACGACGATACTAAACAAGGTGAGCGCAACCCTGAAGAACCCCGACGCCGGCTACCAGCGTCAGTCCATCACCAAATTCCTTTCAGAGAACGCGAACGAAGGAGGTTTTGTCTCCATCTTCAACGGCAGGAACCTGGAGGGATGGAAAGGGCTGGTGGAGAATCCGGTCAGGAGAGCAGCGATGAGTGCAAAAGAGCTGGCCGCAGCGCAGGTGAAAGCCGACAAAGAGGCTGCGAACGACTGGAAAGTGGTGGACGGTGTTATCCTGTTCGATGGTGCAGGATATAACAATCTCAGTACCGAAAAACAGTATGGTGATTTTGAGATGCTCATTGACTGGAAGCTCTACCCCGGTCCCGAGCCGGATGCGGGCATCTATCTCAGAGGCACGCCACAGGTACAGATATGGGATACTGCCCGTGTAGACGTGGGAGCACAGGTAGGTTCAGGCGGACTGTACAACAACACGAAGAACCCCGGTAAACCATTGAAGGTGGCCGACCAGAAGGTGGGTGAATGGAATACGTTCCGCATCAGGATGGTGGGTGAAAGAGTCTCAGTGTGGCTGAATGATGAGCTGGTGACCGACAATGTGATACTGGAGAACTACTGGGACAGAAGCAGCCCGATCTTCCCGACGGAGCAGATAGAGCTGCAGGCCCACGGAAGCAGGGTTGCCTACCGTGATATCTATATCAAAGAGATTCCCCGTCCTGAACCTTTCAGCTTATCTGCCGATGAAGAGAAAGAGGGTTATCAGATCCTTTTTGACGGAACGAACCTCGACGAGTGGACAGGCAACAAGAGAGATTACGCCGTAGAAAGCGGTCATATCGTGCTGCATCCCAGCGAGGGATCAGGAGGCAATCTTTACACCAAAGAGCAGTACGGCAACTTCGTTTTCCGATTCGAGTTTATGCTTACACCGGGTGCCAACAACGGACTGGGTATACGTACACCGATGGAGGGAGATGCCGCATACCAGGGTATGGAACTGCAGATCCTGGACAACGATGCACCTGTATATGAAAATCTGGAGATCTACCAGTATCACGGATCGGTCTATGGCGTGATACCGGCAAAGAGAGGATTCCTCAAACCCAACGGTGAATGGAACTACCAGGAGGTGATTGCCGATGGTGACAACATCAGGGTGATCCTGAACGGGACCACCATCCTCGAGGGAAATATCCGTGAGGCATCGGAGAACGGCACGCTTGACAATCAAGATCACCCGGGATTACTGAACAAAAAGGGGCATATCGCCTTTCTCGGTCACGGTTCGAAAGTGAAGTTCAGAAACATCCGTATCAAAGAGCTGCAATAACTGCTGACAATAGTTGATATTTGAACAGGCCGGATGGTTTATACTGTCCGGCCTGTTTTTTTGCTGATAACTTTCATTATATTTGCATGAGGAAACAGAAAATGGCTGCATGCAATTTCACCAATTAAATATCAAACCAATGAAGAATCTACTCACACTATTGATCTGCACCTTCGGGTTACTCTCTCTCAATGCACAGGAGAACCTGCCATCAGGAGAAAGAAAAGAGATTGTTTCACCCCAGATTAATGCCGATAACTCCGTCACATTCCGTCTTCTGGCCCCCAATGCCGACAATGTGTTGGTGACAGGTGATTTTTTACCATCTGAAGGATGGACAGAGGGAAAGGCTGCAATGCAAAAAAATGCTGACGGAGTCTGGGAATACACCACCACTCCGTTACCTTCTGAGCTCTACACATACGGATTCGTGGTGGATGGGTTGCAGATGAACGATCCCAACAACGTCTATTACCGCAGGGATGTGGCAAGCACGCTGAACGTGCTGCTGGTAGGTGACGGTCAGGCTGATCTTTACAAGGTGAATGATGTGCCGCACGGTAGTGTGACAAAACGGTGGTATCACTCCCCCGGGAATGAGATGAGACGCAGGATCACCATCTACACCCCTCCCGGCTACGAGGAGAGCAGCTCCTCCTACCCTGTTCTTTTTCTGCTGCATGGCATGGGTGGCGATGAGGAGGCATGGATGACACTGGGACGTGCCTCACAGATTCTAGACAACCTGATCGCTGCAGGAAAAGCACAACCGATGATCATGGTGATGCCAAACGGCAATGTAGCACAGGAGGCAGCACCTGGCGAATCGACACTGGGATTTCTGAAGCCGCAGTTCCAGCTTCCCCACACCATGGATGGCAAATATGAAGAGACCTTTCATGAAATCATCGACTTTGTAGACACCCATTACCGGACCATTCAAAGCAAAACGGGCAGAGCAATTGCCGGTCTCTCCATGGGCGGTTATCACTCATTTCATATTTCGAGATATTATCCTGACACGTTTGATTATGTTGGACTTTTTTCTGCTGCCATCAGCCCCAATGAGCGCGTTCAGTCGAAGATTTATGAAAACATCGACGAGACGCTTCTGATGCAGAAGAAGAACGGATATCAACTATACTGGATTGCTATTGGTAAAGAGGATTTTCTCTATCAGGTCAACATCGATGTAAGGAAAAAAATGGATGCGATGAATTTCCCTTATGTTTACCGCGAGTCGGAAGGAGGCCATACATGGCGAAACTGGCGTATCTATCTGTCAGAGTTCCTGCCGCAATTGTTTCAATGATCATCCCTGAACTGTTTCAACCCCTCATTTTTTATTATTTAAATAAAAAATAACAACTCACCCGACCAGATAAAGCTTTTTATGTTTAGTTTTGTAAACTGACTTAACTACCTGATCACTGAAAAAGAATATAAACCGATATAAAAACTGAAAACTATGTCAACAACAGCTAAATTGTACTCATTGGGCTTGACCAACACGAGAACCTACCTCTTTGCCGCGATATTCATTACCGGCAACCTGTTACTGCCACAACTGGCACATCTCGTGCCACAGGGAGGATTCATCTTCCTTCCGATCTATTTCTTCACGCTGATTGCTGCATATAAGTATGGCATACACGTGGGACTACTTACCGCGCTGCTCTCACCGCTGGTGAACAGCCTGCTGTTCGGCATGCCACCTGTCGCCGTGCTGCCGGCCATCATCATCAAATCAACTATACTGGCTATTGCCGCAGCGATGGCTGCAAAACATTTCGGCAAGGTTTCTCTGTGGGGAATCCTGCTGGCTATTCTTGCATATCAGGTGATAGGAACAGGTATTGAGTGGGCCATGACACAAAATTTCCTCGTAGCCATACAGGATTTCCGTATCGGCCTGCCCGGTATGCTTATCCAGCTGATTGGTGGATACTTTGTGTTGAAAGCACTGGCAAAAGTGTAAGGATGATTGAAGGAAAATCATTTACTGAGGTGATGCAGCGTTTTCGCGAGATTGAATTCCGTGAAACGTTCGATATGATCGTAGCCATTGCCAACGGGGGCATCATCCCTGCGGCAATCATCAATCAGCGGTTGAACATTGAACTACAATTATTGAAAATAAATCTCCGCGATCCGAGCCAGAAGCCAAAGTATGACACCCCTAAACTAGTTGCGCCCATCGGGTTCGATTTCAGGGACAAAAATATTCTTTTGGTTGAGGACCGCATCAAGACAGGGGCGACTGTACAATTTGCCATCGATCTTTTACATGACGCCAGGCAGATAAAAACCTTTGCTGTGAACGGTAAAGCCGATTATTCGCTCTACGACGAAACCTGCTTCAGATTTCCCTGGATAGTATGAGCAAAGTTCTCTTTTTTCTGTCACTATTCCTTTGTACTATTCTGCCGGTTATGGCAGACGAGGGGCAGCCTGCCGACCTGAACGACACCATCCGACTGGATGAAGTGATCGTTACGGGCACCATGCCTAAGGTCAATCTGCGCAACCTGCCGATGAGCGTATCTGTGATCTCGGAAAGAGAGATTGAAGAGAGAAGAGAGCCCTCTCTCCTGCCCCTGCTCACCGAGGAGGTACCGGGTCTCTTCATCACCCAGCGGGGTGTGATGGGTTATGGTGTGGCTAACGGAGCAGCCGGCGGGATGAGCATACGCGGTATCGGCGGAGCACCCACCGCGGGTGTACTGGTGCTGATAGACGGCCACCCGCAGTACATGGGACTGATGGGACATCCGCTGGCCGACAGTTATCAGTCGGTGATGACCGAACGGGTGGAGGTGGTCAGGGGACCAGCATCTGTACTTTACGGATCGAATGCGATGGGAGGTGTGATCAACATCATCACCCGCCAACAACGACAGAATGGCTTTCACAACACGGCGCAGCTGATGTACGGCAGCTACAACAGCTTCAGTGCCGAAGCATCATCGGGATGGAGACAAAACAGGTTTCATGCCCGTGCGAATATTGGTTACAACCGTTCCGAAGGGCACCGGAAGGATATGGATTTTGATCAGTTGAACGGTTATATCAGGTTGGGGTACGATCTATCCCCCAACTGGAGCAGTTTTGTTGATCTGAACCTTTCTGAAACAGACGCATCCAATCCCGGCACAATCGCTACCCCAATCAACGACAATGATGCCGAAGTGATCCGGGGAATGACTTCACTGGCTATTGAGAATGAATATGCAAAGAGCTCGGGTGCATTAAAATTGTTCTACAATTTCGGTGTGCACAATATCAACGATGGGTTTGCTGAGGGAGCTCAGCCAAAACCATACCGCTTCCGTTCGAATGATCAGATGATGGGTCTCTCACTCTATCAGTCCTACTCATTCTTCGAGGGAAACAAAACAACGGCCGGATTCGATTTCCAGCGTTTTGGCGGTGAAGCGATCAACAGATTTCCTGATGAAACAGAAAATATAGGACTTGCAGACTTGCACCTGAACAACGCTGCAGGATACCTGAACCTGCAGCAGACCATCCTGAGAAACAGGGTGACCGTGAACGCAGGCATCAGGCTGGATCATCACGAGATCAACGGACCGGAGTGGATACCGCAGCTGGGAATGAGCTACACCCCTGCTGCATCGACTGTGATCAAGGCGATTGTAAGCAAGGGGTTCCGCAACCCCACCATTCGCGAGATGTACATGTTTCCGCCACAGAATCCCGACCTGAAACCGGAACGGCTGATGAACTATGAGATTTCGCTCCTGCAATCACTGCCGGAGTACCGGCTGAGCTTCGGACTCAACCTCTACTACATCAAGGGAGACAACATGATACAGGTCGCTTTCCCGGAGGGTAAACCACTGAACATCAATTCGGGTGAGGTAGAGAACAAGGGAGTGGAGATAAGTACCACCTGGCATGCAACACGGGAACTGCGATTCTCTGCCAACTACAGCTGGCTGGACATGACCCATCGAATCGTGGCTGCTCCTGAACATAAGCTATATGTGAGCGGAAATTATTCAAATGGCCACTGGGGCATCTCTTCGGGAGTACAATATATCGGGAACCTCTGCACCACGCTGACACCCGTGCCTCAGCAGGAGAGTTTTCTACTGTTGAACACACGTGTTCAGTTCAGTGCAAAGGAGTGGCTTACCCTCTTTCTGAAAGGTGAGAATCTGCTTGGCAAGGATTATGAAATAAATGCCGGTTACCCCATGCCGGGAGCCACCCTCTTCGGGGGTATACGGATGAATTTTTAATGCAGGCAGCAGCCAATTGATACAGCAATAAGAGAATACTGAGAATTGAGTCAACAGAACAAAAATAGAAAAATTATGGACAGACGGAATTTCTTACGCGCGGTGGCGCTCACGGGAGCAGCTATCACAACAATGAAAGAAGCAGATGCGATGAGCCTGCTCACACAATCGTTTGAAACCGCCAATGCTGCAAATTACGATTTGGTCGCCGTGATGGGTGGTGAACCCGAAGCGATGTTCCGCAAGGCGATCGCCGAGATGGGAGGAATGAAAAACTTCATCAGCAAAGGCGATAAAGTATGCGTGAAGCCCAATATCGGGTGGGATCAGCCTGTGGAGATGGCGGCAAATACCAATCCCAAGCTGATCGCTGAGATCGTGAAACAGTGTTTCGACGCAGGAGCATCGGAGGTGACTGTATTTGATCATACCTGTGACGACTGGCGTAAATCCTACAGCAACAGCGGTATTGAGGAGGCAGCGAAAAAGGCCGGAGCCAAAGTAGTACCTGCACATCAGGAGTCCTATTACAAGACGGTCTCACTGCCCCTTGGAAAGAGCCTGAAAAATGCGAAAATCCATCAGGCCATTGTGGACAGCGATAAATGGATCAATGTACCCATACTGAAAAACCATGGAGGTGCACAGCTGACCATCTCCATGAAGAACTATATGGGGATTGTATGGGACAGAGGCTATTTCCACGCCAACGACCTGCAGCAATGCATTGCCGATGTTTGTACATACGCGAAACGGCCTGTCTTGAACGTGGTGGATGCCTACAGACTGATGAAAACCAGTGGGCCGCGAGGCAAATCACTCTCCGACGTGGTACTCTCCAAAGGCCTTTTCCTCTCTCAGGATATTATTGCAGCTGACACCGCCGCTACCAATTTCTTCAACCAGGCACGAGAGATGCCGCTCGAGAGGGTGTCGCACATTGCAAAAGGGCAGGAACTGGGTGTGGGGACAATGAACCTGGAGAAACTGAACATCAAAAGATTACGTATGTAATTCTTATCAGATCATTTTAAATTTATCATTGCAATAATCCGGTAAAAACCACCGGATTACTGCAATTATTTTGAGCCGATTCAGACGATTGATCCCTTTGCATGAGAGGTGTGGGAGCATACAATCTCTCCCGTTCAGACTCTCTGCCAAATAAACACAATTTCAAATTGAAAGCAAGCATCATGTTAAAAAAGACTCGGGTAGTTCTCTCAGTGATCCTCTTCTCTCTCATCACGTTCTATTTTCTTGACTTCAGGGATCTGCTCCCGGGGAACCTTCATTTCCTGGCTGAGATACAACTGATCCCCGCACTACTGGCACTCAACATCTTTATACTGCTCTTCCTTCTGGCTCTCACGCTTATATTCGGTAGAGTATATTGCTCCTCCATCTGTCCCATGGGTATTTATCAGGATCTCCTGTCGTGGCTTTCAAAAAAAATGATCAAAAGAAAAAAATACAACTACAGCAAGGCTAAAACAGTACTGCGCTGGAGTGTGCTGGCTGCGACGATTGTCTCTTTCATCTTCGGATTCACCTTTCTTGTAGGATTGCTCGATCCTTACGGTGCATACGGGAGAATGGTTACACACCTTTTCCGTCCTGCCTACCTGGCGGGTAACAATCTGCTGGATACCATCTTCACTTCATTCAATAATTATACCTTTTACAAGGTAAGCATCTATTCACTGGGTGTTTTTTCATCCGTGACAGCCCTGATTACACTTGTGGTCATCGGATATCTGGCCTGGAAAAACGGAAGAACCTGGTGCAACACCATCTGTCCGGTAGGCACCACGCTCGGATTCCTGAGCAAGTACGCTCTCCTGAAGATCCAATTCATAGATGAAAACTGCAACAGTTGTGGATTGTGCAGCATGAAGTGCAAAGCCTCCTGCATCGATGCAAAGAATAAGCAGATAGACTACAGCCGTTGTGTCACCTGCTTCAACTGCATTGAGAGCTGTAACCGCGATGCAATGAATTACTCATTGATAAAACCGAAAAAAAAGAAAACCAGAGATGCGCTGCCGGCATATACCTACCTCAAGGATGATAAACCGGTAGACGAATCGAAACGACGTTTCCTCTCCGCTTCTCTGGTTACCGGTTTGGCCGCCGGGAGTCTGTTTGCACAGGAGGTCACCCATGGACTGAACATGAAAAGAGAACTGAAGAGACAGGTACCCATTGCTCCTCCGGGAGTGCCTTCATTCGATCATCTGCGTGAAAAATGTATCTCATGCCATCTATGTGTGAGTAAATGTCCGTCACATGTGATCAAACCTGCATTTCTGGAATATGGTTTAGGCGGAATGATGCAACCGAAACTCTATTTCGATAAAGGGTTCTGCAACTACGACTGTACCATCTGCGGTGATGTATGTCCCACTGGAGCTATCCTCCCGCTGACCAAAGAAGAGAAAAACCATACCCAGATGGGAAAGGTGCAGTTCATCATCGAAAACTGTATTGTCTACTACGATGAAACCAGCTGTGGTGCGTGCTCGGAGCACTGTCCCACACAAGCGGTCCACATGGTTCCCTACAAGGATTCACTGACCATCCCGGAGATCAATCAGGAGATATGCGTGGGTTGCGGTGGTTGTGAATATGTCTGTCCCGCCATTCCTTTCAAAGCTATTTATGTGGAGGGACTGACATCACAGAACGTCATTGAGCTGGAACATGAAGAGGTGGAGGAAACTGTGATTGACGATTTCGGTTTCTGAAATCATTCAGGGCTTTACCCCTATAAATAACTAAAAGAGAGGCGGTCACATGGTCGCCCCTCTTCATTTGTTGAATATCCTTTGTTTATTAAAAAAATATTTTTAGATTTGTAACAGATAAAGAGTGAAGCATGATATATAGCCTTTTCTCCAGTTTGCCATTTTTAGTCAGTCTTTTTTGGTTGAGCCTTTTCACAATTGAATACCGAAAAGCAAACCCGGCGAAGAGATTTCTTACATTTTTCATGCTGGCATGTACCCTTCTCTATTTCTCCCATTCAGTCTATTTTCATCGCAACATCCTGTTATACAGCCTGATTGAGAGTATTTATGCTTTCTGTTCCCTGGCAGTATATCCGCTCTTTTATTTGTATATCTGCAAGCTGACCAGCGAAGAACGTTTTACACTAAAAAACTACTGGGTATTGATTCCTGCACTCTCTGTCAGCCTGCTATCGGTCACCTTCTATAGCATGATGAATGGTGGTGTACGCCTCTCATTTATAGAAACCCATTTTTTCAATTTAACAGCAACAGGAGAAAGCCTTTCATTCGCTGAAACCGGACAGGTTCTCAGAATAAAATTGATGAAGGTTATATTCTTTTTACAACTGATTCCGGTATCTTTCTACAGCTTTAGGAAGCTGCGCCATTTCAGGGAGAAAATTGAAAATTATTACTCAGATACAGAAGAGAGAACATTAGCACCAGTAAAGACTATACTTGGACTGTTCCTCCTGTTCGCATTATTTTCAGCTGCAGCCAATCAACTGGGACGTGATTTTTTCATACGTGAACCATGGTTGGTTATTTTTCCCTCAATCATCTTTAGCTGTATGATATTTGCGGTCAGCTACATTGGTTTTATACAAAAATTCACCGCTCAGGATTTATATAAGGAAACACAGACAGCCAATAAAAAAGAAACATACAATCCCGGTTCATCCAAGGAGATCATACGAAAACGTATCATAAAGTTGATGGAAGATGAGAAAATATTCCGTCAGAAAGATCTGCATATCTCAGATTTAGCACTTAAAGCCGGGAGCAACCGCACTTATGTCTCCAATTATATCAATAACGAACTGGAGATGTCATTTACAGATTACATTAACAGCTACCGGATAAAGCATGCACAAACTTTAATGATGAAGTCTGAAAATAAACTTTCACTATCAGAGGTTTGTGATATGTCCGGTTTCACAAACGAAGTATCATTCTACCGAAATTTCAAGAAAATAACCGGTACCACTCCCGGCAGATGGCTCGATCAGGCGTAATGTTTCTTAAAATGATACTTCTCCCTCAACATCAGTTGCTCTTCGGGAGTGAGAGTAGTGAAGTAAGCTTTCCAACCGGGGCAGAAATTGATGTGCCACCGCCAGAAACGGCCTGCTAAAGAACCGGGCTTCCTGTCATATTTAGCCCTCAACGGGCATTCACTGCATTTTTGTTCCATCATGTTTTTGAATTTATTTAATCCTTCTTCCAACAATAACTGTGCTCTTTGTCAAATGCTTAACCCATACATCAAGGCACAAAAATAACAATTTTTCTTATATAAGATCCAATAGCGGAAAAATATTTTACCTCTTTCTGCTTTTTTAAATTCCCATCAATCATCACTGTTGCCGGTCACCCTTTTCCTGCCGGTAAAACGGATTACGGACCCTGAACCAATATGATAGAGACCTTCATTCAAATTCACCTCTGTTTCTGCCATCTCAATCTCTTCGTAGTTTTCAAAATCACTCCCGATTTCATCCACCGAATAGAGCAGGTTGATATCTTTCGGTCCCCCTGCGCTCGGATTACCGGCCTGCTTTCTGATATGATCTTTATTGAATGCTTCCAGTATAAGCGTGCCGCCGGGACGTAAATGGTCAGTAAGCCTCTTGTGTATTGACGATCTCATCTCAACAGGCAAATGAGTATAGATCAAGGCAATGGCATCGAACTGTTTCTCTTCGAAACCCATTTCCTGAAGCTCTCCCACCCTGTAATCGATCATCACGTTGTACTTATCTGCCAGTTGTTGTGCTTTCTTTTTCCCTTCGCTGCTGATATCAAAAGCCGTCACCTTCCAACCTTGACGGGCAGCATACACAGCATTGCGTCCCTCACCCTCACCGGCGAGGAGAATATGACCTACCGGGAGCTTATCCAGTTGTTCTTGCAGGTATTTATTTGGCTGCTCACCATAGATATACTCCTTCGTAGAATAACGTTCGTTCCAGATATCAGCTAATTTGATCATGTTTTTATTGAGCAAATCCGATTTTCAGTGTATATTTTATCTATTTTAATCTATAGGCAACAACACTGTTCTTTGAAAAGGTTGGAATGTAAATAATTTTATCTGCGGGATTGTATCCAAGATCAGCACTGTTAATTTGCTCATCTCTCGTGTCTGACAGTACCCTCTTTACTCCGCTATTACTGATGTGATAGATCACTCCTTCCCAACCGGTCACAATAAATTCATTTTCGTTGATTTTCACAATCCCGTCGGCACCTCCTTCTATTCCCTCTGCCAGCGTTGTCAGATTCTTTTCATTGTCGGCTTTCATCAGTTTACCATCTGCCAGGATATAAAGATCATTGCCATCGGAAAGCAAACCATTTACTCCATTGAGGTCTTCGATATAAACAGAAACATTTCCCTTGTCAATTTTATGTACTTTTCCTGTTCTTGAATCACTCACAAAAAGGGTTCCATTTTGATTAATGGTCACGTCGTTCAAAAACTGTGCACCTTCAACCGCTATTCGCTGTATAATGACTCCTTTTTTTGTATCAATCACGGCGATGGTTGTCTGTTCGGCTGCATACAACAGATTGTTGTAGCGCCCCATGCCCTTCGTAGCGGTTAAGCCTGTAATCCATTGATTGTGAGTAATCTCACCATCCAGACCTACTTTACTGACCGATCCTGAACCCTCTTTCTGGAAGTCACCGATATTGGAAACAAAAAGTATTTCCGATTCAGCATCATATAAAACTGATTCCGGTGTTGCCAACAGGGAATCGGTTTCCCACAATTTCTCCAATGTGTACTGTGCCGATAAAGAGAATGTCATAAACGATGTCACGGCAAGTAGTACTGTTTTAAAAATCAGATTCTTCATAATGACTGGTTTTATATTGATAAATTATGTACATGAAGATGATACTCCTATATCAGATAACAGCAAAGAACAATATTTTGTTTCTGAGGCACCGGCAAAATAGCTTATACCTCCATGATTAGTGAGACAGGATCGGCCAGGTAATCCATCACCCTTTTGAGGAAACGGGTGGTCTCTCCGCCATCCACAATACGGTGATCCACCGTGAGCGAAAGGGGCATAACATTCCCAATCACAATCTCATCCTCTCTGACGATAGGTGTTTTAAGAATACGACCAATACCCAGTATCCCTGCCTGAGGGTAGTTGATGACCGGTGTGGCGTAGATGCCGCCTATGGAGCCGAAACTGGTGATGGAGAAGGAGCCTTCTTTCATATCCTCGAGTGTCAGTCTCCTGGCTCTTGCCTTCGCGGCCAGATCAGCTATCTGCTCAGCTACCTTAAAGACCGACAACCTGTCCGCATCTCGGATAACGGGGACCACCAGTCCGTCGGGAGCATCCACGGCAATGGCAATATGATATCGGTTGCGGACAATCATCCGGTTGTTTTCACTGTCAATCTGCGAATTGAGCTGCGGGTGATGTTTTAACGCCTGAGCCACCGCTTTCACAATGAATGGAAGGTAGGTCAGCTTCACCTCTCTTTCAGCAAATTTCTGTTTATACCTCGCAATCACCTGCATCAGCCCTGTGATCTCCACCTCTTCAAAGACCGACATGTGTACTGCGTTATGCTTGGAGTGCATCATGTTCCTTGCGATGGTCTTCCTGATCTGTGTAAGTGGCAGGTAAGTCACATCACCGGTTGTTGGTTGGGCGGCTTCCGTCTTGCCGGTGGCCGTTTCTGCCTTATATCTGAAATTCAGGATATCCTCTTTCTTCACTCTTCCGGAGGGGTCACTCCCCCTTACATCCCTGATATCAATCCCCATCTCTTTTGCCAGGGCACGGGCAACAGGTGTTGCAAGCACCTTACGTGATTCACCCCCAATGTCTGCCGTCTCTGATGATCCCTCATCACTCGCAGCAAGGACACCGTCACTCCCTGCCAGCTCCATCGTGCCAACCACTGCAGTGCCCTCTTCCGTTTCCGATACAGGGAGTGTTGCCGGTGTTTTATCCGACCCTTCCTGTTCACTCCTGCCCTCTTCAGGTTCAATCTCTACCAGTGGCGCACCTACATGGATTACATCACCTACACTGCCGTGACATGCTGTAATAGTCCCATTCTTTGGTGAAGGGATATCGGCGACCACCTTGTCGGTCTCCATCTGAACGATGGAATCTCCCATCTTCACACGATCGCCTTCTTTCACATACCACTCCAGTATGGTTCCTTCTTCCAGTCCTTCACCCAAATCGGGGAAATTAAATGTATAGCTCATTGGTTACAGATTAAAAATGAACACTTTTTTCTATCTCATAAAATATCCGTTCAGGCGAAATGATATAATATTTTTCACCTTGTGCCAGGGGAACCACGGTGTCATACCCCATCACCCTTTTCGGGGGAGCCTCCAGATAAAGGAAAGCCTCCTCGTTGGTGATGGCAATCAGTTCCGACCCCACGCTGAATGAATTGTGTGCTTCTGCCACGACGATCATCCTCCCTGTTTTCCTTACCGATTCACGGATGGTTTCCCTGTCGATGGGATAGATGGAGCGCAGATCGATCAGCTCCACAGAGATGCCGCTCTCTTCTGCCATGGTAATTGCCTTCTGACATTCACGGATCATGGCACCGAAAGCCACGACGGTGACATCCGACCCTTCCTGCACCACCCGGGCTTTGCCCAGGGGGATGGTGAACTTCTCATCGGACACCTCCTGCTTGATAGCGCGATAGATCCGTTTCGGTTCCATAAAGATTACCGGATCGTTGCTTTCGATGGCAGCAATCATCATCCCCTTCGCATCGTGGGGTGTGGAGGGAATCACCACCTTCAGTCCCGGGATGTGCGCGAAGAGCGCCTCAGGGCTGTCAGAATGATGCTCCAGCGCGTTCACACCCCCCCCATAAGGGAAGCGTATCACCATGGGGGCACCATACTTACCCCTTGAGCGGTTTTGTATCCGTGCTACGTTGGAGAGGATCTGGTTGAAGGCAGGGAAGGTAAAGCCTTCAAACTGCAGCTCGACTATAGGTCTCAGTCCGGAGACAGCCATTCCCAGCGCTGTACCCACTATTGCTGACTCTGCCAGTGGAGAGTCGAATACACGTTCAACCCCGTATTTCTTCTGTAATCCTTCGGTCACACGAAAGACGCCACCTTCAACGCCAACGTCCTCACCGTAGATCACAATATTTTTATCTTCATTCAGTTTAATATCCAGCGCGTTATTGATCGCTTTCACCATTGTCATTACACTCATTGCCTCTTCTCCTTCCAGCTTAAGAACTGTTCATATTCCGTCTTTTGTCTCCTTAACTCATCCGGTATGTCGCTGTACATATACGCGAACACATCGTCCAGGGGATAAGACTTATTCTTTTCTGCATCCAGGAACTGCTGATCTATCTCTTGCCTGAATCTGTCCTTTAACTGCTCCTCGTCGATATTCCAGAGACCGTGGTTCACCATATAGCGCTTCAACCGCATCATCGGATCGGTCAGCCCCCACAACTCCTCCTCCTCTTTCTTTCTGTATTTCGTTGGATCGTCGGAGGTGGTGTGAGCGCCCAGACGATAGGTGAGCGCCTCGATCAGCAGGGCTCCCCTGCCCGAGCGGGCATACTCCGATGCTGTTTTATAGGCGAGGTACATGGCAAAGAAGTCATTGCCGTCGACCTTGATTCCCGGGATACCAAAAGCGACCGACTTGACTGCCAGGTTCACCGAGTTGGTCTGTGCTTTTACGGGAACGGAGATGGCGTACTGATTGTTCTGGATAGTGAAAATCACCGGTACCTTCCACACCCCGGCAAAATTGAGCGCTTCGCTGAAATCACCCTCCGATGTGCCACCATCGCCGATAAAGGTAAACACCGCCTCATCCTTCTTCCGGTACTTAACGGAGTATCCGATGCCCGTGGCATGCTGAAGCTGCGTACCGATAGAGATGGCGATAGGGAGCACATGATGTGCATTACGGAAACTGCCGCCATGTTCATTGCCATTGTAAAAGAGAAACATCTCTTTCATGGTCACCCCTTTCGCGAGCAATGTACCCATCTCACGAAAAGCGGGCACAAGCCAGTCCTCATGGCGGATATGCATCCCGGCGGCTATATGGATTGCTTCCTGTCCCAGATTGGGTGTATAGGTAAACATGCGTCCCTGACGCTGGTAGGAGACAGCCTTCTCGTCGGCAATCCTTTCATACAGCATCAATTTATACGCATCAATGATCGTTTCGTCATCCAGCTCGGGCATCAACTCCTTGTTGATGATATTGCCTTCATTATCGATGACTTGCAACATCTTATCGTCTATAGGATTATAATCACGAAAAATAGCAGGTAAATCGTTTTCGGTCATTTATCTGTTTATTTAGAACTAATTTAAATAATACTTTTCTCTGAATATAACAGTCGGACAAATAAATAGTTTTTAGGAGAGTGCATAAACCTTTGACATAAGATTTAATTCACTGATATTCTTGAATATATACTTTATCTCACTTTTGAATTTAATCTGTGTAAAAATTTCATTCATCAGGGCATCAATCAGAAAACCGGATTCTGTAAAAATCAGAATCCGGTTTTTTCCATGTCGATGAGATACAAACCTAAAAGTTAGTATTCACATACTTCAATCTCTTTTAGCCGCATCTCTTCATGATGATATTCTTCTTTCAATTGTTGCATTGTCTCCTTCACCGAGATAATTTCTTTGGCTAACCAGGCATTCGTTCCTGCAAAGGAGAAACCATGTTCAAAATTCCCTTGTGCTGCATTAAACAGAGCCTCTGAAATGCAAAACTGTACTTTCTTATAATCGCACGTTTTCAGACACTTCCAGGGGCATTTAACCGGTTTCTGCTCTCCTTGCTGAATCTCTCTGACAAAATCATTGATGATCACTCTGCCGGGGAGTCCAACAGGACTATCAATCAGTACGATATCCTCTTTCTTACAGTTCAGGTAGTTCTGTTTGAATTTCTCAGACACATCACATTCTGTAGTTGTAACAAATCTGGTTCCCATTTTAACCGCTTTTGCCCCTGTCTGCATGATGTTGTACATATCCATACCTGTATAAATACCTCCTGCGGCTATCACAGGAATCTCTCTTCCGGTCATTTGCTGAAAAACATCCATTTCATTGACTGTCTCCTTCACGATTGAATAGAGTGATTGCTTGCTGCTGTTCAGATCATCCTTGCCGAACCCCAGGTGACCTCCGGCAAGAGGACCCTCAACAACAACAGCATCCGGAATTTTATTGTACTTCTCCAGCCAATGTCTGAATATGAGTTTTGCCGCTCTGGAGGAGGAGACCTTAGGAACAAATTTTGTAGCGGTATCTGCCTGGTTGATACTTTCCAGAAACGCGGGTATTTTCAGGGGTAATCCCGCACCAATAAAAACAACATCAATTTTCTCTTCAAGGGCCACTGTTAAGAGATCATCAAAATCGGAAACAGCCATCATGATATTCACACCGATGATCCCGCTCGAATTGAATTGTGCTTTTTGGATCTGTTTTCTTAACGCAATTTTATTGGATTCACGAAAATGCTTCCGGTAATCCGGCTCTGACATACCTATTCCCACAGCAGAAATAACACCTATTCCGCCCTCATTTGCTACAGCGGCAGCCAATCCTGACATCGACACACAAACACCCATTCCTCCCTGTATGATTGGTAGTTTTGCCGTCAGATTTCCTATCTTTAACTCGTTCATAGTTAATTAATTGTATTTTATTATATTCATTCAAACGTATCAATTTGGTTACCATTGATACTCAATCACTCCGGCAATAAAGTTTTATCTTATTCCGACAATAAAAATATGGATGAAATACAACATGGCAAAAAAATGGGTACATCCCTCTGATAATAGGGATGAATCACAGTTTTAGGGGTGAAAAGCGGACCTGCAGTGGCGAATAAAACTATTCTATGTGCCTTTTGAATTCTGAAATATACATCTGAGATACCTGCGCCGGAAAATCAATATGATCGAAATACAACTTGTACCCCTGAGAATTGCCCTGAATCTCTTTAATTCGCTTAATATTAACGATGTAACTCCTATGGCACCGGATGAGAAAATCACACTCACGTGTGGCTGTTTCGGCTTTGTTTAATGTACTCCTTATAATATGTTTACGGAGTGTACCATCTCTTTCGTAATAGATCTCAATATAATTGTCTGCCGATTTAATCACAGAGATAGCATCGGGCTTTAGTGTGATCTCATCATTCTTGTATTCAGATTCAAAATGAACCAGTTTCTGAAACTGCTCCTTTTTTTCGATCAGCTTCTTGTTCAGGAGTTGGGCTGATTTCAGGTTGGAACGCAATAACCGGTCGTGGTTGATAGTGATTAACAAGGCTACAGGAATAGAAGCGATTAAAATTATTTTCAACACATCCGAAAACTGGATATCAATCTCTCCCAATATCTTTGAATAGACCAGCAGTGCACTACTTGAAATGGATAGTAACATCCAAATGTTCCAGAAAATCTCCCTTTTGATATCCCATTTGTTGGTGTTGAAAAATTTGGGGAACATGCTTGGAAGCACAATCAGATTCAATGTAAGAATAAAGAATATGGTTGCAGCGAGTCCAAAAACCAGGTATATGATTTCGTTTTTTGTAAATGAGCTGATCCCTATCGGCTGAAAGGCAAACAAGAATGCGAAAATCCCTATACTTAAAAACAGAATGATTTTGGCATTATGTTTCAAGTCATCATTCAACGGATAGGGTTTATTTAAAAAACGGAACGCTCTTTTCATTGTTGGTAATTTCTAACCAACAAATGTACATATAATTATTGAAGCTGTAAGAAAGCATCTCAATTCATTCATTCATCCGTGTGATCTATTCCTCGCATAGAGTAACAATTGTACACAAATCAAAGCCATTTCACAACAAAATTCATTATTTTTGCGCTGTGAAGAGATAAAATTGTGATCTTTGTCTCCAATGAAGAAAATACGATTTAACAACATTAAAGATAACAATCCAGATGCTTAAGATTCAGACGTTAAACGCAATCGATCCTGAAGGCCTAACAATCTTCCCTTTAAGTAATTACGAGATCGCCAGCGAGCTCCCTAATCCCGATGCAATTCTGTTGCGCAGTTATAAAATGCACCAGATGGAACTTCCGTCGTCACTGAAAGCCGTTGCAAGAGCGGGTGCAGGCGTCAACAACATTCCGATTGAAAAATGTACGGAAAAAGGAATCGTAGTTTTCAATACGCCCGGTGCAAATGCAAACGGTGTAAAAGAACTGGTGATTG
>JAAYGM010000005.1 GCA_012727735.1 Bacteroidales bacterium
AGGTGATCCCGAAGTCGGCCCTGATCTTGTTCCTTTCGATATCACCGGCATAGACGCACATGATGACATCTACCTTATCCTTCAGGTTCTGCAGCAGCCGGATTTTCACATTCGGTGCAAAGCCCGGTAATACACGTGCTGCATGGTAATCGTACAGAATCTTGCCGCCGAATTCAAGGTATAACTTATCACTAAACTGATTGACCCTTTCAAGGATTGCCTTGCTCTGTTCCTGCAGGTATTTCTCGTTATCAAAACCTATACGACTTGTTCTTTCCATCTTCCCGAATATTCCGTTCATCAATTCGGAGTCAAAATTAACAAAATTGCCGGGTGATTGAAAGCAAATCGGAAGCTATTTCGAAATAATCTTTCACCTGCGACCGGATGGAGAGAGGGAGCGTTTTCACTTCTGCCCGATTCCATGGTAGCCGAAGCCGATAGATGACAACTCGGCACTGCTATAGATGTTGCGGCCGTCGATCACCACATGGCGCCGCATGATCTTTTTCAACACCTCCCAGTTGGGAAGACGGAACTCCTTCCACTCGGTAGGGACGATCAGCGCATCGGCACCAAGAGCTGCATCGTAGATATCATTGGCGTAGTAGACCTCATCGCCCAGCACCTTCCGCGCCTCACTGATGGCTGCGGGGTCGTAGGTGCGGACAGTGACACCGGCATCAAGCAGGCTGCGTATCAGGGTAAGTGATGCCGCGTCACGCACATCGTCGGTCTCCGGCTTGAAGGAGAGACCCCAGACGGCGACCGTCAGGCCATTCAGCTTCCCGTCGAAGTGGTTTGTTAACTTCTCAAAGAGGATGTTCTTCTGGAGGTTGTTCACCTCCTCCACCGCCTTGAGCAGTTTCATCTCATAACCAACGCTTTCAGCCACGCTGATCAGCGCACGGATATCCTTCGGGAAGCAGCTGCCGCCGTAACCACAGCCGGGATAGAGAAAGCTGCGTCCGATACGGGAGTCGCTGCCCATGCCGCGGCGCACCATGTTCACATCGGCCCCCACCCGTTCGCAGAGATTGGCGATGTCGTTCATGAAGCTGATGCGGGTGGCCAGCATCGCGTTGGAGGCATACTTGGTCATCTCCGATGAGAGGATATCCATGAAGATTACCCGGAAGTTATTCAGCAGGAAAGGGCGATAGAGCTTTGTCATCAGCTCCTTCGCCTGTTCGCTCTCCACGCCCACAACCACCCGGTCGGGGCTCATAAAATCAGCAACTGCAGCCCCCTCCTTCAGGAATTCGGGATTCGAAGCCACCTCAATCTTCAGGTCAGGCAATTGTCTCTCAGCAAGCCGCTCTCTGACCACCTCAAGCATGCGGTGTGATGTGCCTACCGGCACTGTACTTTTGGTGACGATCAGCAATGGTTTGGTTACATGCCGGGCGATGGTATCGGCAACAGTCATCACATAGGAGAGGTCGGCATTCCCGTTGATATCGGAAGGGGTACCCACGGCAATGAAAACGATCTCCATCTCATTCAAAACCGATGGCAGATCGGTGGTGAAGTGAAGACGTTCCGCATCGTAATTCCGAAGGACGATCGTCCTTAATCCCGGCTCGTAGATGGGGATGATTCCCTTCATCAATCCTTCAATCTTAGCGTTGTCTATGTCCACACAGGTTACATCCACACCCATTTCGGCAAAGCAGGCCCCTGATACCAGTCCTACATATCCTGTTCCAACAATTGCAATTTTCATTCTATATTTTTTTTTACGTTCCTCGCTATCTATTCACTGAAAACGAACCGCTTTACGCAGATGGATTAAACCCGGCCCGCTGCACTTACTATTTCCCCAGCTGCTTTCTCAGGTTATTCACCGGATAGAGTACCGTGAGCAGACCAATCACACTCACCACGGCAAAGACAATCAACAGATCACTCACCTTCACGATCACCGGGTAGGCATCAATGATGTATGCACCCGGGGTGTTGCTCAGACGCAGCAGACCGAAGTGCTGCTGCAGCAGACTAAGTATCAGGCCGAGCACTATCCCCGAGATGATACCGATAAACGTGATGAGCCATCCTTCGTACAAAAAGATGCGTGACACCAGGCTGTTGGAGGCCCCCATATTTTGGAGGCTTTGAATGTCGTCGCGTTTTTCCACTATCAGCATTGACAAAGAGCCAACCACGTTGAAGACAGCGATAAGGAGGATAAATGCGAGAATCAGAAAGGTCACCCACTTCTCTATCTGCAGCATGCGGTATGATTCACGTTGCTGTTCGTACTGGTCTTCCACGATAAATTCATCTCCCAGGATACGCTGCATCTCTCTCTTCACCCGCTTCACGGATGCATCAGGTGTAAGCTTAATATCGAGAGAGGTCACCTCGTTCTGGTAGTTAAAAAGCTCTCTCGCCAGCTCGATGGGGATGATGGCCATCTGCTCATCATAGGCAGGCTGATTGAGGCTGAAGACACCGCCAATCTGTGAATAACCGGTGGTAAACGCGGCGGATGGATTGGCCAGGTTCACCCGCACATCCCGCTTGGGTGCATAGATCTCCACAGGATTGATGAAGCCGGGGCGGGCACCGAGGGTGATGGCCAGTCCTGCTCCCAGTGTGGTGTAGTCCACCACATCTTCACGCAACCTGAAGGAGCCGTCGACAATCAGCCTGTTCATGTCGGTCATCAGCCTGAACTCTTCCGAGACACCTTTCACATGGACAGGCACCTGCTGCTCTTCAAACTTAAAGAGTGCGTTCTCTTCCAGTGACTCTGAGATAAGCAGTATCCCGGGTAGCTGCAGGGCCTCTTCAAAGGCGGCTGTCTGGTAATCGAACACTTTCCCCTGTTTCACCGATATCTTCAGGTTGGGGTCGAAAGCGCTGAACATCCCTTCCACAATACCGCCGAAGCCATTGAAGACAGAGAGCACAGTGACCATTGCCATTGTTGCAATGGCAATACCACATACCGAGATGGCAGAGATCACGTTGATGGCATTGTGTGATTTCTTTGAAAAGAGGTATCTCCGCGCTATGAAAAAGGATACGTTCAATCTGCTGGCTTTAATCGTCCTTCAGTAATCTGTCTATGTTTGCTATATAATCGAGTGAATCATCGAGATGAAAAGTGAGCTCGGGAATCACACGAAGCTGTTTGGCCAGGCGTTTACCCATATCATATCGGATTGTCTTCACATTTTCGTTGATATTGACAATCAACTCTTTGCCTTTCTCCGTAGGGAAAATGCTCAGATAGGCATGTGCGATGCCCAGATCAGGTGATACACGCACGCTGGTCACCGATATAAACACCCCATGCATCTTCTTGGTATCGAGCAGAAAGATCTCACTGAGCTCTTTCTGTATCAACCGGTTTATTTTCTGTTGTCTGTTTGAATCCATCTTCTACTTTTTTTTTCTGATAAGCGTCAACCCGTCACGGAGAGGTAAAATCACCTTTTCCACACGGTCGTCATCCGCCAGTTTATCGTTAAACGCTATAATGCCTTTTGTCTGCCAGTCGTTGCTTTCAGTTTCCTCCAGCACCTTACCGTGCCATAAGGTGTTATCGGCAAGGAGAAAACCTCCTTTTCTTACTTTGAGAAGTACTGTCTCATACAGCTTCCAGTAGTCCCGCTTATCGGCATCGATGAATACCATATCGAAATATGCATCCCCGAAACGGGGTATGATCTCAAAGGCATCACCCACATGCAGCGTGATGCGTTTACCTGATGGAGAGCGACTGAAATAGCGCCGTATCATATCCTCCATTTCATCGTCAATCTCAATCGTATGCAGTGCAGCATCATCCTCCAGCCCCTCAGCGATAGACAACGCCGAATAGCCGGTATAGGTGCCGATCTCGAGCACCCTTGCGGGACGGATCATCTGCACAAGCATTTTCAGAAGGCGCCCCTGTAGATGTCCTGACACCATTGTCGGGTGCAGCAGCTTCACATGGGCTTCTCTCTGCATCTCTCTCAGCAGCTCCGGCTCATGATCAATGTGTGCAAGAATATATTCTTCCAATAATCCGGTCATTTCTTTTACATCACCCCGACAGATGAACAGATCTCTTATTCGGTATAGTCAGGCAGGTTGTATTTCTCCTTGGCTTCGAGAATTCTCCATACTTCGGAGATTTCAAGATAGGTGGTCCCTCCTACTTCACCAAAGCTGCCACCCAGGTAAGCGACCCGATCTTTGGGTTCAATGAGTCCTCTCTCAAGCAATTTTTTAATTGCCTCAACGAAATAGGCTCTCCTGCTCTCCTTGGTATTGCCGTCGCCCTTGCCGTGCTGATGTTCTGCCAACACACCATAGGAGAGAGCCAGCTCACGTGCCAGCCGCTCGGTGGTGGTGATGGCATAGATGGGACTCTTACCGCGGAATGCGGCCAGCACGCGGGCCGTCTTGCCTGTATGACTATCTGTGACGATCGCCTTCACGTTCAATCGCGTGGATGATTTCACTGCCTGCTTGGCAAGGAACTCTGTCACCTCACGGTCGTCGTCCGGATTGTAAGGCACACGTATATCATTCTCCGACAGCTTGGTAAGCTCTGCTTCGTACGCAGTCTTCATCATCGTACTCACAGCCTCTACCGGATACTTCCCGTAGGCTGTCTCACCACTGAGCATCACCGCATCGGTACGGTAGTAGATGGCATTGGCGATATCGGTTATCTCGGCACGTGTGGGACGTGGATTGTGGATCATGGAGTGCAGCATCTGTGTGGCCACAATCACCGGTCTCTTATGCTGGATGGCTTTCTTGATGAGCACCCGCTGGATGCCGGGTATCTTCTCCTGCGCCACCTCAATGCCCAGGTCGCCGCGGGCTACCATAATACCGTAGGCTGCTTCCAGTATCTCATCGGCATTATCCACCCCTTCCTGGTTTTCTATCTTGGCGATGATCTTGATGGGGCTTCCCAGATCATCCAGTATTTCCTGCACCGCAAGCACATCCTCTCTGTTTCGGACGAAAGAGTGGGCAATAAAGTCCACCTTGTTTTTTTCTGAAAGGGCAATGAATTTTTTATCTCTCTCAGTGATGGCAGGTAGATTGATACGTACACCCGGGATGTTCACACTTTTGCGGCTTCCGATGATACCATCGTTGTTCACCGTACACAGCAGATAATCCTTTTGAATATCAATCACCTTCAGATCGATTTCTCCGTCATCAATCAGGATATCATCACCCAGATGCATCTCTTGTGCAATATTGGGATAGGAGATGTAAAGCGTCTCTTTTGAAGAGATGCCGGTGGGATCACCCACTATTTTGATCTGTTCACCTGTCTTCAGTGCAATGGGTGCCTCTGTCACTGTTGTACGTATCTCCGGTCCTTTGGTATCTACCAGGATGGCGATCTGGCCGGATACCTCCCTGACGTTGTGAATGATCTTCAGAAAGCCCTCCTCATCGAGATGAGCCGAGTTGAGACGCACCACGTTCATTCCTGCTTCGAACAATTGCTGCAGAAAAGTCACATCACACCTTTTGTCTGATATGGTGGCGATAATTTTTGTTGATTTTAGCATATATATTTATTGTAATTTCCTCTATAAGTAACGTTTGGATCTATATTTTGTTTGCCAGAAGAATCGCTTCCACGGCAAGCCGATAGGAATGAAGGCCGAAACCGGCGATCACACCCATGCATACGGCCGACAGCATGGATTGATGACGGAACGCTTCTCGGGCATGCACGTTGGAGATATGTACCTCCACCACCGGTGCGGGCACCGCCCTGATTGCATCACGTATAGCTACCGAGGTGTGGGTATAACCACCTGCATTGAGGATGATACCGTCACTGTCATAGCCGGCTTCCTGAATCTTATTGATGATCTCACCCTCTACATTCGATTGGAAGTAGGTTATTTCATCACCTTGAAAATCTGCCCGTAACGATTCCAGATAGTGTTCGAAGGATTTGCTGCCATACAGATCCGGTTCGCGGGAGCCAAGCAGATTGAGGTTGGGACCGTTGATGATTTGTAGCTTCATATCTTTAAAATTTAGCTACAAAGATACAACTATTTCCAGAGTATTTATAAAAGTCACACCATAGTGCTGATTGATTATTTGATTCTGCCATCCAACAACCGGGGGCATCACATGTTGTGACACCCCCGTGTAAAGATAATATGATGCTGTTCTTAGTTTTCGCCTCCGGCTGCATCCTCAGCCGACGCCTCCTCAGCCGATGTTCCGGCAAAGTTGGCCTCTACCATTCGCTTGTAGGAGCGATAGCGCCACTGAGCGCTCTCCCTGGCTGCATCGAACAACTCATCGGCCTGTTTCGGGAATGATTTGATCAGCTGTGTATAACGCACCTCACCAAGCAGGAAATCCCTGAACTTACTCCAGTCGGGTTCCTTGCTATCGAGCTGGAACGGGTTCTTGCCCTGCTCCTCCAGACGTGGGTCGTAGCGCCACAGGTGCCAGTAACCACATTCAACGGCCGACTTCTGCTCCATCTGTGCACTGCCCATACCCTTCTTCAAGCCATGGCTGATACAGGGAGAGTAAGCAATGATCAGTGAAGGACCATGATAGGATTCAGCCTCCTTCAATGCTTTCAGGTAGTGACTCTGGTTGGCACCCATGGCCACCTGTGCAACATAGACATACCCGTAGGTGGTGGCAATCATGCCGAGGTCTTTCTTGCGAATTCTTTTTCCTGCAGCAGCAAACTTAGCCACAGCTGCAATAGGCGTTGACTTGGATGACTGTCCTCCCGTGTTGGAGTATACCTCCGTATCGAGCACCAGCACATTGATATCCTGTCCGCCGGCCAGCACATGATCGAGACCGCCGAAACCGATATCATAAGCCCATCCGTCACCACCAAAGACCCAGATTGATTTCTTGGCAAGGTATTTCTCCATCGAAAGAATCTCGATGGCAATCTTGTTGTCCATACCTGCCAGCGTAGCCACTATCTGAGCTGAGACCTCTCTGGAGGCATCAGCATCCTCTTTTTTCTCTATCCAGCGGCTGAACAATGCCTTTTGCTCATCGGTGAAATCTTCCGATTGCAGTCCCTGCGACATCAGCTCCTGGAGGTGATTACGCATGCTGGTGTGGGCAATCACAAAACCATAACCGAACTCGGCATTGTCTTCGAAGAGTGAGTTGGCCCATGAGGGACCTTTGCCCTCTTCATTTTTGGTGTATGGCGTTGCAGGAGCAGATGCACCGTAGATTGATGAACAACCTGTCGCATTCGCGATCATCATCCTGTCGCCATAAAGCTGTGTGATCAATTTGATATAGGGTGTTTCACCACAGCCGGAGCAGGCACCGGAGAATTCAAACAGTGGTGTGGCGAACTGCGAGTTCTTCACGTTCAGCTTCACATCCAGCAGATGTGCCTTGCTGGTCACCTTCTTCACCATGTAATCCCAGTTCTGCTGGTTCTCATATTGTGTAGCGATGGGCACCATCTCAAGTGCTTTCTCACCCTTCTTACCCGGACAAACGTCGGCACAGTTACCGCAACCCAGGCAGTCGAGCACGTCTACCTGAATACGGAAGCCCATACCGGTAAGTTGTTTACCCTGTGCTTTCAGCAGTTCAACACCTTCGCCCGCACCTTTCTGCTCTTCCTCATCGAGGACGAACGGACGGATAGTGGCGTGGGGACAGACATAAGCACACTGGTTGCACTGAATGCAGTTCTCAGGGTTCCAGAGAGGTACGCTCATGGCCACACCGCGTTTTTCATAGGTGGCTGTGCCCTGTTCCCAGGTACCATCCTCACGTCCGCTGAAAGCAGATACGGGAAGCGAGTAACCACGCTGTCCGTTTACCGGACGAACCACTCGCTGAATGAACTCGGGTGCATCGTCAGAGGTTTCTGCCACAGTCTGCAGAGCGGCCCATTCCATTGGAATCTCAACCTGCTCCACATCACCGCCGCGATCTACCGCAGCATAGTTCATCCTCACCACATCTTCACCTTTCTTACCGTAGGATTTCACGATGAATTTCTTCATCTGCTCCACTGCAAGATCATAAGGGATCACGTTGGAAATTTTGAAGAACGCCGATTGCAGGATGGTGTTGGTGCGGTTGCCCAGACCAATCTCCTCGGCAATGGCAGAAGCGTTGATGATATATAGCTTGATGTTGTTCTCAGCAAAATATCTCTTCACCTGATCGGGCAGATGATTCGCCACCTCCTCTTTGGTCCACAACGAGTTAAGCAGGAACGTTCCGTTCTTTTTCAAACCGTTGGTCACATCGTAAAGATAGAGATAGGCCGGCACATGGCAAGCCACGAAATTGGGTGTATTTACCAGAT
>JAAYGM010000253.1 GCA_012727735.1 Bacteroidales bacterium
GGGGGGTGATCCTGCCTACGGCCGCCTTTGAGATGATTCGTTCCAGGTCGCCGATAAGGGCCAGCTGCTGACTAAGCAATGTTTTCAGTTCCGGTTCACGGAAGAAGTTCTCCACAACATTCAGTCGTTCCTCTATCGCTTTGGCCTCCCTTAGCGGGAAGACGATCCATCGCCTCAGCAGGCGCGCACCCATGGGTGAGATGGTCTTGTCAAGTACATCAAGGAGCGTCCTGCCCCCTTCGTTCATGGTAGAGATGAGCTCCAGGCTGCGCACCGTGAATTTGTCGAGCCGCATGAATCGCTCTTCCTCTATTCGCACCAGCGCATTGATGTGTTCAATATGGGTATGCTGTGTGATATCCAGATAATACAATATTACCCCTGAGGCGATGATGCCCATCGTCATATTCTCTACGCCGAAACCTTTCAGGCTCTTTGTCCCGAAGTGGGAGAGGAGCCTGTCACGTGCAGTCTCTTCCGTGAAAATCCAGTCATCCAGATCCGACAGCATCCAGCTGTGTCCGAATGCCTCTTCAAACTTTTTCTTGTTGCCATGCTCTATCAGCACCTCTTTCGGGGAGAAGTTTGAGAGGAGCTTGTCCATATTGTCGCGGTTACCCTCGGTAGTGAGGAACTCCCCGGTAGAGATATCGAGGAAGGCGATCCCGTACTGGTTGTTCTTTGCGATGTGCATTGCACAGAGGAAGTTGTTCTCCTTATGGTTGAGAATGGTGTCGTTGATGGAGACCCCGGGTGTCACCAGCTCGGTCACACCTCTTTTCACCAGGCTTTTTGTCAGCTTGGGGTCCTCCAGCTGGTCGCAGATGGCTACACGCTTCCCTGCGCGCACCAGCTTGGGCAGATAGGTGTCGAGGGCATGGTGCGGGAAGCCTGCCAGCTCCACGAACTGGGCTGCTCCGTTGGCTCTGCGCGTGAGAGTGATCCCCAGTATCTCAGATGTCTCGATGGCATCATCGGAGAATGTCTCATAAAAATCGCCAACACGGAACAGCAGGATGGCATCGGGATGTTTTTTCTTTATCTCGATATACTGTAACATCATTGGCGTCTCTGCTATTTTCTTTCCCACAGGCTTCTTCTCGGTTGGTTTTTGAAAAAGCGAAATTACAAAAAAAAGAGGAGTATCAAAAAGTGTTTTTCAATCCCGGGTGCATTCGTGGGGTTTGATCAGCAATATTTTTTTACGCATTTATTTTTTGTGGGATCACTATTCTTTTCAATAGCTGTTTCTGAATAGCATCTTTTTCAGCTCTCTTACCCCTTCTGAAGCTTTTTTTTGTATATGATGGATGTCGTAACGCGAGGTGAAAACATCTTTGGGATCGATCAGATATACCGGCACATTTTTTCTGACATCCTGCAGCAATCCTGCTGCGGGATATACATTCATGGAGGTGCCGATAATCACGAAAATATCGGCCCGGCGGGTGATCTCCTCCGCTTCCTGGATCATGGGCACCGCTTCACCAAACCAGACAATATGAGGCCGCAGCTGAAACCCCTTCCCGCACAGGTCTCCCAGCCGGATATCGCATTGCTGCGGATCGATGTCATAAATCAGCGATTCATCCCCCGTAGAGCGTGCTTTCATCAGCTCACCATGCAGGTGCAACACCTTCTTGCTACCTGCCTGCTCATGCAGATTGTCGATGTTTTGCGTGATGATTGTCACGTCAAAATGGGACTCCAGCCCCACCAGCCCTATGTGTCCTTCATTCGGTTTTGCCTTCAACAGCTCCCTGCGACGCATGTTGTAAAAGTTCAGCACCAGCTCCGGGTCTGCTTCAAACCCTTCGGGAGTGGCTACCTGCTCCACAGGGTATTGATCCCACAGCCCTCCTGAATCTCTGAAGGTGGCGATACCGCTTTCGGCACTCATGCCGGCACCCGTAAGTACGACCAGTTTCTTTTGCATAAATACTCCTCTATAACGTTGTAATGAGACAAATATAGTTTTTTATCGCCGTAAAAAGGTGTTGTTTCATATTAAAATCGTACTTTTGTCCCCAAATATTAAAAAGAAAAAAAGTTAATGGACAAATTAAGTTACGCGTTAGGAATGAGTATGGCCTCGAATCTTATGAATTCGGGGTTGAGACAGCTGGATGTAGAATCATTTGTGAAAGCCTTCACCGAGATAATGAACAACAGCACTCCTTCCATGAGTCCCCAGGAAGCCAACGAGATCATTCAGCAGTTTTTCAGTAAAAAACAGGATGAGATGTTACAAAATAATCTTGAAGAGGGAAAAGCCTTCCTGGAAGAAAACAGCAAGAAAGAGAATGTGGTAACTCTGCCCAGCGGATTGCAGTATGAGATACTGACAGAAGGCAGTGGAGAGAAGCCCGGTGCTGCCGACCAGGTGAAATGTCACTATCACGGTACCCTCCTCAATGGCACTGTATTCGACAGCTCCGTACAGCGTGGTCAACCCGCCGTGTTTGGCGTGAACCAGGTAATCAAGGGTTGGGTTGAGGCACTGCAGCTGATGGCTGTGGGGTCGAAATGGAGATTGTTCGTCCCCTCACACCTTGCCTACGGAGAGCAGGGTGCCGGGAACTCTATCGAACCCAACACCACACTTATATTCGATGTGGAACTTTTAGGAATAGAATAACGAAGAAGCATCTCAATTTTGAGAGAAGATATTTACAGAAACAGAAAATTTAATTAAAAGAAAAATGAAGAAAACAATTTTTGGAACATTGAGCGCATTGACTGTCTTGGCAGTGATGATGGTTTCCTGCGGGGGCGCATCCACACCCAAGACCTCATTGAAAAATTCAGTAGACAGTGTCTCTTACGCATATGGCGTAAGTATGGCTGATCAGGGCCTGGTACAGTTCCTGGAGCAGTCGGGTGTGTTGCAAAACACCACCAACATCGAATATGACTATCAGTTGAGGATCGCTGCTGCCGATTCCACACAGAAGGAGGTATTGCAAAAGGAACTGGATGCAAAGGTTGATTCAGTGAACAAAATCAATGCTCCCAGACTCAATCAGTTTATCAAGGGGATGACCGAAGCGATGGATCTTGAAGAGAAATCACCTTATGCCAATGGTTTGAGCATCGGTGTACAGTTCTCTCAGCAGATGCTTCCGCAGTTCAGCGAAATGCTTTTCGGATCTGATTCCACCAAAGAGGTGAACAGAGAGCAGGTGTTGGCCGGTCTTATCTCAACATTGAAGAATCAGGAGCTTGCCATCAGTAAGATGGATGCCAATGGTTTGATTCAGAGTGAAGTGGAGAAGGCGCAGTCAGCAGACCAGATTCGTCAGGAAGAAGAGCTCAAGACTCAGAATCAGGAAAGTATCGCTGCAGGTGATGCTTTCATGGCCGAGAACGCCAAGAAAGAGGGTGTGGTTACACTCCCCAGCGGGTTGCAATATGAAATCATCCGTGCAGGTAACGGAGCCATTCCGGCTGAAACCGATCAGGTGAAGGTGCATTATCACGGTAC
>JAAYGM010000254.1 GCA_012727735.1 Bacteroidales bacterium
GACTCCTTACCTGTCTGAGCATTATCACTATTACCCTCAATCGGGAGAGGGTCGCTTTTGCTGTTTTCTGATCTCTATCGAGAAAGCTTTAGAAGGATTGACACGCAATAATAATTTAATCTCATCTTCGGTGAAACCATGCGATCTTAGTTCCGGAAGAAGTTGCTTGAAAATATTTGTAAATGGTTTTATAGTTTGCGTTTCTTTTTGTGGATCAAACCATCCGGCATCGTGTGAAATTAAAACTCTATCCAAAATGCCATTTTTTTTTGCAAATAGGATTTTCTCAATATGTTTCTCCAATTCCCAGCCTAATCCATCAAAACTTATCCAGCACCCCATTTCTGCAGCTTTAAGATAATTGTCATTATCCTCTTCAGCCTGAGCGTGCACCCAAATGAAAGACGCAGGTGATACGCCGGTTTCTTCAAGAATATTTAATTGCGGCCATAGACCCATTGCTGTACCTGTGTGTGATGCTATTGTTAATCCTGTTTTCAGATGAGTAAGAGCAGCAGCTCTCACCAATTTTTGATGCATTATGTGTAAAGAATCAGCACTATCAACACCAATCTTAATAAACCCGGGTTTTATCGTAGTTTTTTGTATACCATGCTTGTATTCATCAATCCACATTATAGCAAGATCTTCCGCTGTCATTTTCTCAGCATACTGAGGAATATATTTATTATTGTTAGCCCCATAAAGACCGGTATTTGTAATAATCCTAACCCCTGTTTTTTTTGCAATTTTTTCAAGGAGCAGTACATCTCTACCCAGGTATTGGGGTGTTGCATCTACAAAATAATGCACATTAAATTCTTTCAGTTCATTGAAATAAGGAATTACCTCATCAATTATCAAATCTTGATTCCAACTGTTCGGTTCTATGCTATCCGCTCCTATAAAATCAACCAGGACATGCTCGTGTGTTAACCATATTTTACCAGGGATTAAATGATGTGTGCCTTGTATATCTTCTATTATTGGCCGTTTTTCAGATAGAGAACATCCACGACCTATTATTAATAAAAAAATAAAACCAATTATTTTAATCATCCTATTCATGGTTGTATGCATTGCTTCATTCGTCTTTCAAATTTAGTCTTTTAACCAGCTTTGTGAATGCAACATATTTATCCTTACCGGTTTTGTCATACATGACATGAACAGACCAATTATTATCCACATCTTTTGATTATCATAGTAATCAAATGAAACTTTATTATTTAGCTTCAACATCATTTCAAGCGCTGAGGAGATCACTGATGTGCTGTCATTACATGTTGTATCATTCCCGGAATGATCCGCACACAAAACAAACAGACCGGTGAACGCACAGGGTTGATCCACACACCGGGCAGGCCCTTCTTTCTGTCTCAAAGGCCAGGAAATGGACAATACCTTTCTCTTTTATCATGTTCAGATTGTCGAAGAAACTCGTATTGTACCTGGTTCTGTATCTTTTGTCCAGCCTTTTAAGTCTTGGGCAGGGATATTTCGGACAATCATAACAGAATTTCGACTCTGTCTCCCTGAGATGATCACAGTTTATGATGATACATTGCTTACAGGAGGCAGGCTTCTTATCATCATTCACCCTGCAGCCCGGACAATGGTTCTTGTATCTCATATATCCCAGACACGATCCGCAGTTCATTCCGCAGGGAGCAATCATCTCTTTATTGAACAGGATTGCCGTTTTGTACTTCTTATTCACAGACGCACTCTTCATAGTTCTATGATCTTTTTTTGATCTTCAACATACGCAGGTGGGTGAACATCAAATGAGTGACGCAACGAATGTACAAAAATAATTTTGTTTGTGCCCTTTTTTTTATTGCATTTTTCACACAAATACTGAAAATCGGTTGTATTGATTTTTAGGCGATTATATATGTAATCTCAGCTATTTTTTTTATGTTTGTCCGGTAAATCAATGAACCGCAACAATGAGAACAAGTAGAAGAGAAATCCTGTTACTGTTCTTTGTGACGCTTTACTGCTGCCTGACTGTAACCTGCACATCACAAACAGTGAATAAAGTGAAAGAAAAAGCAGATACCCCTATTTCCGACTCATCCCTGAACAACATCAAAGCGTTGATACTCGCCAAAGATCTGAAAAGGAAAGGGATCAGGGATGAACGTGTGCTGGCAGCTATCGCTGCCGTTCCCAGGGAGCAATTCGTGAATGAGAGCATGGCGGAGTTCGCCTATCTAGACAAGCCTCTTCCCATTGAGGAGGGACAGACCATCTCACAACCCTACACCGTTGCCTTCCAGACTGAGCTTCTGCAACTGAAACCCGGCGAGAAGGTGCTGGAGATCGGTACGGGTAGTGGCTATCAGGCAGCCGTTCTCTGCGAGATGGGTGCCGAAGTGTACAGCATTGAAAGATACCGGGAACTGTATCTCACAGCGAAAGAGAGACTCAACAGGCTGGGCTATACCCCGCAGCTCTTTCATGGTGACGGCTACGAAGGGTTACCGGAGCAGGCTCCCTTCGACAAGATCCTGATTACTGCAGCACCTGAGGAGATACCGGAAAAGCTGAAGGAACAGCTCCGTGTTGGCGGATGGATGGTCCTCCCGCTGGGTGGACGGATGGGACAGAAGATGACCGTGATCAAACGGACAAGCGGGGAGAAGTACAGGCAAACAACGCATGGAGACTTTATCTTTGTCCCCATGCAAAAAGGGACTGAAAATTAGTCCCTTTCTGTTATTCATTCCTTTACGCTCTTCTCGCCGCCTGCAAGGTCAATCGCTTCCCTTGCTGTAGTTAGGAGCCTCACGGGTGATCATCACACCGTGGGGATGGCTCTCTGCATAACCCGCAGAGGTGATGCGTGTGAATTTGGCCCTGTGCAGCCCGTCAATATTTTCCGCACCACAATAACCCATCCCGGCACGAAGACCGCCCACCATCTGGTAGATTACCTCCTGCAGCGTACCTTTAAAGGGTACACGTGCTTCAATACCTTCCGGCACAAGCTTTTTGATGTCATCCTCCACATCCTGGAAATAACGATCCTTCGATCCCTGCTGCATGGCCGAAAGTGACCCCATACCACGATAGGATTTGAACTTACGTCCGTTGAAGATAATCGTCTCACCGGGCGACTCCTCTGTGCCGGCAAGCAGCGACCCCATCATCACCGATGAGCCTCCCGCAGCCAGCGCCTTCACAATATCACCCGAATAACGCAGTCCGCCGTCGGCGATCAGTGGCACACCCGTTCCTTTCAATGCCCTGGAGACTTCATAGATGGCTGAGAGCTGAGGTACTCCCACACCCGCAATGATACGTGTGGTACAGATGGAACCGGGACCGATACCCACCTTCACCGCGTCTGCTCCCGCATCCACCAGAAAACGGGCTGCATCGGCAGTAGCAATATTACCAACCACCACATCAATCTGCGGAAAAGTCTTTTTGACCAGCTTCAGCATCTCTGCCACCCCTTTCGAGTGACCATGTGCTGTGTCAATCACGATGGCATCCACACCCGCTTCGATCAGCGCAGCGGCTCTCTCAACCGAATCGGCTGTCACACCTATCCCTGCAGCTACACGCAGACGTCCCTGCCCATCCTTGCAGGCGAACGGTTTATCCTTCGCCTTCGTGATATCCTTGTAGGTGATCAGCCCCACCAGCCTGTAATCTGAATCCACCACCGGCAGTTTCTCAATCTTATATTGCTGAAGGATCTCGGCTGCATCTTCCAGATTGGCCGACTGACGCGTGGTGATCAGATTATCTTTCGTCATCACCTCTCTGATGCTTTTATTCATCGCTTTCTCGAAGCGGAGGTCACGGTTGGTTACTATGCCCACCAGCCTGTTATCACCGCTGACAACAGGTATCCCGCCAATTTTGTATTCCGACATCATCGCCAGTGCGTCAGAGACCGCTTTATCCGGTGTGATGGTGATCGGATCCAGGATCATGCCGTTCTCGGCACGTTTTACAGTACGTACCTTCTTCGCCTGATCCTCAATGCTCATATTCTTATGGATCACGCCAATACCTCCCTCACGGGCGATTGCGATAGCCATCGTCGTCTCGGTAACCGTATCCATAGCAGCCGAGACCATGGGAATATTGAGTGAAATATTTTTTGTGAACTGAGTGGTGAGATCTACATTCCTGGGAAGTACCTCTGAATAGGCCGGAACGAGTAGAAGATCGTCGAAAGTCAGACCCTCCATGGTGATTCTATCTGCAATAAATGACATAAGCTATATCTTTAATTTTTATTGCATGCAAAATTACATCTTTTTTCGCGATAACGTGGTAACAACAATGTTAATTTTATTATTGTGAGTAGTATAGCAGCATGAATATTGTTCATACTACACTTATAAAAACTTTCAATAGATCATAGCTCCTGCAATTTTTCGTTCTGAGGCTCAAAACCCATATCTTTGGGCCTTCGTATTATAACATTAAATTATTCATTATTATGTCAGTATTAGTAGGAAAGAAAGCTCCGGCATTCCGGACTCAGGCCGTGATTAACGGCTCAGAAATAGTAGAAAATTTCTCACTCGAAGATTATATTGGAAAAAAATATGTGGTGTTCTTCTTCTATCCCGCGGACTTCACCTTTGTATGTCCCACGGAGCTGATCGCGTTTCAGCAGAAGCTCAGCCAGTTTGAAGAGAGAGAGACAGTGGTGGTTGGTGTTTCCACCGACTCAGCCGTTTCACACTGGAAATGGCTGCAGACAGCGATGAACGATGGCGGCATCCAGGGTGTCAACTACCCGATTGTTGCCGACCACTCACTGACCATCTCCATGGCATATGATGTGCTGGCCGGTAACTTCACCACCGATGAGGATGGCAGTGCAGCCTTCAGAGGTTCACCCGAAGCCTATCGCGGATTGTTCCTTATCGATAAAAACGGTATCGTACGCCACCAGGTGGTGAATGACATGCCGCTGGGAAGAAGTGTGGATGAAGTGCTGCGCGTGATCGATGCACTTCAGTTCACCGAGGAGCATGGTGAGGTGTGTCCCGCCGACTGGCACAAGGGCGACAAAGGTCTATCCGCCACCCAGGAAGGGATTGCCGATTATCTGTCAGAAAAATAATCGAACCTTTATGTGTAATTAAAAAACCATCTTGAGCAGCAGTCTCCGTACCGGGCGTTATAAACCGGTAAGCAGACTACCGGCTGAGAGCAGTTATCACTGCCTGCAGACCGGATAAACAGAAAGGGTTGAAGTGCAAACTTCAGCCCTTCTCTATTTTTAATCACCTCAAAAAAAACTGTCCGGAAGCATCAATGATGATGCGTCCTCAGATTTCATACTTGTCGCTGAAAATGAAATCAGATTATCTGGCAGGTTGCCTTTCATTGAGATCTTCATCAATGATCCGAATGGAGTTGGTAACTCTTTCGGCTGTGGAATCATTCTTAACACTTGTCACATCTCCCCGACAGTTGGTGAAATATACATAATTCCCTCTGTCGTAAAAACGATACACTTTACAGCCATCATGTTCGAAAAGATAATCCACGCTATACGTGGGATTGTTATCCGGCACCTGGTATGCGACAGGTGAACTAAAGTAACAGGAACTGAATAAAGCAACCAATGTTATGATAAGGCATAATTTAGATAATGTCTTCATGTTGGTGATGATTGAATTATGAATAGATAAATACAAAGATAGTTTTTTTACAATATTCATTTATAAATAATCTCTAAAAAAACTTCGCAATAATTTGGTTTATATTATAAACCTATTTACATTTGCAACCTGCTGCTTATCTATCGACTCTTGAAATGCGTAATGTATTCATAATGGATCAGATGAAGACAAGAATGGTGTATACTTTGCTGTCACTTTTCTCTCCCCTGCTTGTCGCAGGGCAGACAACACACATTTCGGGCAGGGTTGTTGATGCAGGGCACAATCCTGTACCCTATGCGAACATCTATATTGTGAACAGTGTGGAGGGGACGAGCAGTGATGATGATGGCAATTTCCGGTTTGAGACATTGTCAACCGGAGTGAAGCAATTGGCTGTCTCCATGATAGGCTACGAGGATTATCTCCTGGAAGAAGATGTGGCAAAGATGCATGCGCTGACCATCATGCTGAAAGAGATTCCGCTGCATCTCGATGAAGTGGTGGTGCAGGTGGGCAGTTTTATCATCAAGGGCACCTCCTCGATTGAGAACAAAGGCTCTGTGGATGTGGCCACGACAGCCGGTTCGGAGGGTGATCTCTTCAAGGCACTCACCCTGCTGCCGGGGGCACAGGCTACCGGTACCGATGGTCGTCTGCTGATACGCGGCGGCAACAGTTCAGAGTCACAGACCTATATCGATGACATGCATGTGCTCTCACCCTATGGTGCCACATCACCTCATCAGCAGGCACGCTC
>JAAYGM010000255.1 GCA_012727735.1 Bacteroidales bacterium
CGCACACGATGTACGTGTGGTCCGTCTGCCACGCCACGGCGCCTCCTGTCCCGTGGGGATGGGTGTCTCCTGCTCCGCCGACAGGAATATCAAGGCGAAGATCAACCGCGACGGTATATGGATTGAGAAGATGGAGGACAACCCTGTACGTCTTATCCCCGAAGCATACCGTGAGGCAGGTGAAGGGGGCGGCGTGAAGATCGACCTGAACCAGCCCATGAGCGCCATCCTGGCCGAGCTCTCCAGATACCCTGTGTCCACGCGCCTGTCGCTGAACGGCACCATCATCGTGGGACGTGACATCGCCCATGCGAAGCTTAAGGAGCGCATCGACCGTGGTGAGGGGCTCCCGCAGTATATCAAGGACCATCCTATCTACTATGCCGGTCCGGCCAAGACACCCGAAGGGTATGCCTCCGGATCGATGGGACCCACCACCGCAGGACGGATGGACTCCTATGTCGATCTGTTCCAGTCGCACGGCGGCAGCATGATCATGCTGGCCAAGGGCAACCGCAGTCAGCAGGTGACCGACGCCTGCAAGAAGCATGGCGGCTTCTACCTCGGCAGCATCGGCGGCCCCGCAGCAATCCTGGCACAGAACAGCATCAGGAGCCTCGAGTGCCTCGAGTACCCAGAGCTGGGTATGGAGGCGATCTGGAAGATTGAGGTGGAGGACTTTCCTGCATTCATCCTGGTCGACGACAAGGGGAACGACTTCTTTCAGGTAGTGACGCAGCCTAACTGCTCGTTCAGTTGATAGTTGTCAGTAGTCAGCTGTCAGTTATCAGTAAATTTGAATAAAAGATAGAATCATGAAGAAATCGATATTGGTTTGCATCGTACTGATGGTCGGGCTGACCCTTGCATGGGGACAGGGCCGGACACAGGTCACCCTGGAGAAGGGGTGGAAGTTCACGCGGGAGGACAACGCCCGTGCTTCGGAAACGGCGTTTGACGACAGCAGCTGGCAGTCGGTCAGGGTGCCCCACGACTGGGCTATCTACGGTCCCTTCGACAAGGAGAACGATATCCACCGCATGGCGATCGTGCAGGACGGACAGACCACCGCCATCGAGCATTACGGTCGTACCGGCGGGCTCCCCTTCACCGGGGTGGGGTGGTACCGCAACAGCTTCACCATACCCGATTATTCGAAAGGGAAGCGTGTCACCATCCAGTTCGACGGAGCCATGAGCAACGCCCGTGTATTCGTGAACGGTAAAGAGGCGGGTTACTGGCCCAACGGTTACAACACCTTCTATTTCGATATCACAGCGCTGCTCAACAGTGACGGGAAAAACAATACCCTCGCTGTCCGTCTCGAGAACTTCGATGAACAGTCGCGCTGGTACCCCGGTGCCGGGTTGTACAGGAACGTGCACCTTATCACCACCCACGAGACACATATCCCTCAGTGGGGTACCTACGTGACCACGCCCGAGGTGAATGATGAATTTGCCCGTGTGAAGGTGCGGACGAAGGTGCATCGTGGTGAGGGCTTCACCGATGAGCACTTTGTCAAACTGAAGACCTCGATCCTCGACCCCTCCGGAACGGTGGTGGCCCAGTCGGAAGATGAGTTCACCCGCTTCGACGGTGATGAGCTGGAGCAGACGCTGATCGTCGAGAAACCGCAATTGTGGGATGTGCTGCAGCCCAACCTCTACACTGTGCAGTCGGTACTATACAAGGGAGAGAGAAGCGAAACTATTGATGGGAGTACAACCAGGACGACGGAGACGACATCCACCGTCGACAGCTACAGCACACCCTTCGGTATCCGTACCATCGGTATCGTGGCCGACGATGGCTTCTACCTCAACGGTCGGAAGATCAAATTTCAGGGTGCCTGTATGCACCACGACCTGGGCCCGCTGGGCGGAGCCGTGAACGAGGCAGCCATCCGCCGTCAGATACGCATCATGCAGGATATGGGTGTCAACGCCATCCGTACCTCGCACAACATGCCCTCACCCGAGTATGTACGCATTGCCGATGAGATGGGGATGATGCTGATGGTGGAGACCTTCGACGAGTGGGCACTCCCCAAGGTGAAGAATGGTTACAACCGCTACTTCAACGACTGGGCGGAGAAGGATATGGTCAACGTGCTGCACCACTATCGCAACAACCCCAGCGTGGTGATGTGGTGCATCGGCAACGAGGTGGGGGAGCAGAGCCACCCGCAGGGTGCGAAGGTGGCCCGTTTTCTTCAGGATATCTGTCACCGCGAAGATCCCACCCGTCCTGTCACCAACGGCATGGACCGTCCCGATCATGTCTTCTCCAACAATATGGCGGCCATCATGGATGTGCCGGGCTTTAACTACCGCTCTTTCCGCTATCAGGAGGCTTATGAGAAGCTGCCGCAGCAGATCGTGCTGGGCAGTGAGACCACCTCTGCCCTGAGCTCTCGCGGTGTCTACAAGTTCCCCGTGGAGAGAAGGGCGATGGCGATGTACGACGACAACCAGGCCTCCTCCTATGACCTGGAGCATGCCAGCTGGTCCAACCTGCCGGAAGATGATTTCATCCAGCATGACGACCTGCCTTACGCCATCGGTGAGTTCATCTGGACCGGGTTCGACTACCTGGGTGAGCCCACCCCTTACTACAGCAACTGGCCCAGCCACAGCTCCCTCTTCGGTGCCGTCGACTTGGCCGGTATCCCCAAGGATCGCTTTTACCTCTACCGCAGCCACTGGAACAAGGATGAGGAGACACTCCATATCCTTCCCCACTGGAACTGGGAGGGACGCGAAGGAGAGGTGACCCCCGTTTTTGTCTATACCAACCATCCGTCGGCTGAGCTCTTCATCAACGGCAAGAGCCAGGGTGTGCGGACCAAGGATCTGTCCATTCCGCTGGATGGCAGCTATAGCGCCGAAGCGCAGCAATCACTGGAGCGGCAGAAGCGCTACCGCCTGATGTGGATGGAAACGAAGTATGAACCGGGCACGGTGAAGGTGGTGGCTTACGATGCTGAGGGCAACGTGGCTGCCACGAAAGAGATGCGCACCGCAGGCAAGCCGCACCGCCTGGTGCTGGAGGCGGACCGTGATGTGATCAGTGCCGACGGGAAAGATCTCTCGTTCATCACCGTCTCGGTGGTCGACAGGAACGGCAACCCCTGTCCCAACATCAATGAACTGGTCCGTTTCAGTGTGAAGGGTGACGGCAGCTACCGCGCCGCGGCCAATGGCGATCCCACCAGCCTCGATTTGTTCCACCTGCCGCAGATGCACCTCTTCAACGGTAAGCTGGTGGCCATCATCGAGTCATCGGAGAAACCGGGTAAGATCACCCTCGAGGCCACAGCCAGAGGGTTGAGGAAAGCATCGGTCGATGTGCTGACAAGGTAAAGACACATCATAGAAAACAGGAACGCTCCATCGCACGATGGGGCGTTTTTTTTGGTATATTATCACTATCTTTGCACCCTAAAATAGAGAGAACAATGGCAAGAAAGAGAAAACAGCTCCCGCTGCTGGAAGCGGTGGAGATCACCGACGTGGCGTCAGAAGGTAAAGCAATCGCGAAAATCGACGGTATGGCAGTGTTCGTGCCTTTTGCCGTTCCCGGCGACGTGGTGGATATACAACTTACACGCAAGAGAAGCAGCTTCGCCGAGGGGCGCATCGTGCGGTTTCATGCTTACTCCGATGTGAGGAGCGAACCTTTCTGCCGCCATTTCGGTGTGTGCGGCGGCTGCAAGTGGCAGATGCTGCCCTACGGGGAGCAGCTGCGGCACAAGCAGAAGCAGGTGACCGACAACCTGCAGCGGATAGGCAAGGTGGAGTTGCCGGAGATCACCCCCATCCTGGGCGCACCGCAGACCACCTTCTACCGCAACAAGATGGAGTACACCTTCTCCAACAAGCGGTGGCTCACAGAAGAGGAGATCAGCTCCGACAGGGAGTTCACGCAGATGGATGCCCTCGGCTTTCATATCCCCGGCATGTTCGACAAGGTGCTCGATATAGAGAAGTGCTGGCTGCAGGACGACCTCGCCAACAGCATCCGCAACAGTGTCCGCAGCTTCTGCCTCGAGCATGGCTACAGCTTCTTCGACCTGCGCAACCAGCATGGGCTCATGCGCACGCTGCTGATCCGCAACAGCTCCATCGGTGAGTGGATGGTGATCGTGGTCTTCTATGAGGATGATGCGGAGAAGAGAGCGGCGCTGATGACGTTCATCGCCGCTACATTCCCGCAGATCACCTCACTGCTCTATATCATCAACCAGAAAGCGAACGACACCATCACCGACCAGGAGGTGGAGGTCTGGAAGGGGCGTGATTATATTGTGGAGGAGATGGAAGGACTGCAGTTCAGAATAGGCGCCAAATCGTTCTACCAGACCAACAGTGAGCAGGCCTACCACCTCTATCAGATCGCCCGCAGCTATGCGCAGCTCACCGGTGATGAGCTGGTCTATGACCTCTACACCGGTACGGGTACCATCGCTAACTTCGTGGCGCGGAATGCGAAAAAGGTAATCGGGATTGAGTATGTGGAGGAGGCGATCGCCGATGCGAAGGTCAACGCAGAGATCAACGGCATTGACAACACGCTCTTCTTTGCCGGTGATATGAAGGATGTGCTTACGGCCGCTTTCATCGCGGAGCATGGCCACCCCGATGTGATCATCACCGACCCTCCCCGTGCCGGCATGCACGATGATGTGGTCGGCGCCATCCTGCTGGCAGCACCCCGGCGGATCGTCTATGTGAGTTGTAACGCTGCCACGCAGGCACGTGATCTGAGCCTGCTCGACAGTCACTACGCTGTGACGCGGGTGCAGCCGGTCGATATGTTCCCGCACACCCACCACGTGGAGAACGTGGTGCTGCTGGAAAAAAGAGAAACGCCGAAAGAGGCAGCCCCTGACCCGGAAGTGTTATCCAGAGAACAGGAAGCCGCTCCCGGCGTTACGGAAGACTGATGCGGCGGACTGTAATGTACGCTTACCTTACTGCCTCTACGGTGTAGCCCTGATCGCGCAATCCGCTGATCAGACCCTCTTCACCCGGTAGGTGGAGACATCCCACGGCGATGAAGGAGGAGCGCTCCGCCATGATGGTGGGCAGCTTCTCCAGCCAACGGGTGTTGCGGTCGCTGTTCAGCGCCTTTTTCTCCTCTTCGGTCGAGGGACAGGGGTCGTCCGGTGTCTCCTCAGTGTAGAGACTCCAGAGGGCATCCAGGTCCTGCGCATGATAGGCTGCCTGCAGCCTGTCCATCTGCTCTTTCAGCATCTCCGGGTGCTTCACCATGCAGCGCAGCATCTCAGCCTGTCTTTCGGTCGTCTGCATCTCCAGCAAGACATAGATCTGATCCTCTGTCGTCTCCAGCCCCGCCACCGGCCGCGAACGCTTCAGCGCCTCCTCCTGGAAGTACTGATCAAGGTTCTCGCTTGCGGCCAGCGAAGGGTAGTATCTCTGATAGAGTGTCACCGAGATGATGTTGCTCAGCATCGCCGGCTTCAGTCTCCCGAACTGCTCCAGCCCGAAGCCCATGAGGTCGGTGAGCGTGCTGTCGAGCAGCGCCACATCACCTGCCGGCAGCAGTGATTCGTAGGTCACGTCCACGGGCATCATCGCGCTGCCCATGATCTTCATCTGCATCTCCGTCATGTTGCTCATATCGAGCTCTCCCACTGTCTGCTCCGTGTTCCCGAACGCTTCGTGAACGCCGGGGATACTATCCAGAAAAGAGAGGGGCACAAGATGATGTGTGCCGAAGAGGTAAGAGGGTTTCTCCAGGCCATTGCCGGAGATCTTCCACAGGAGTGCCTTGTTGTTGCCGGTGGAGGAGCCGCTGCAGGAGAGCAGCAGCATAAGCGCCGCCAGGGCGCTGAATGTTTTTTTGTATCGCATGTTGTATGTTTGTTATTTCACCTCCACGAATTCGGTATCGGTCACATTGTGGATGGTCTCTTTCTCCTTACCTATACCCAGGAAATCGAAGAGGAACCAGAAGATGGTGAAGGAGGGGATCACATCTGTCAGCGGCAGCAGCTCTTCAACGAAGGTGATCAGCGAGGTGTACTTCCCCTTCTTCTCGCCGAACATCTTGTAACTGATGGATGCGGCGACGGGTGCCCAGACGACATCCAGCACCGGACCCACAACCGGGATGACTGCCGAGGCCATACCTACGGCATCGAGAATCACACACTTGACCAGTTTTTTGTATTTATTATCCATAGTTGAAATGACACTATTCGTTCATAATCCTGTAACACCCCTTTTGGAGTCTTTTCCAGTGAAAAGGTTTATTTTATCGAAATAAAAAAAGATCAGGGTCATCCGAAAATATCCCTGATCTTTTTTTTGTCTTGCAGGATATCAACCGGCTGTTAAGCTGAGGCGTTAGCGCTTATCGGTGTGAAGCTTCTCTGTGCCAGCTCTTTGTCCATCGTGTAGAGGCCAAAACCGTTGTCGCCAATCAGCTTCAGGCTGTCAATCATCGCCTGCGCTGTCTCTTCTTCCTCCACCTGCTCGTTCACGAACCACTGCAGCATGTTCTCCGTGGCATAATCATTCTCTTTGCGTGCGATGGAGACAAGGTTGTGGATGAGTGAGGTGACCACTCTTTCATGCTCCAGCGTATCCTGAAATGCTTTCAGCACGGAGTCCCATGAGGTATCCACCTTCTCTATCGGCATCAGGTTCACCTTGTTCCCCTTGGAGACGAGGTAGGCCATGAACTTCTGCGCATGATCCTGTTCTTCCTGAAACTGCACTTTGAACCAGTTGGCGAAGCCGGGAAGACCTTCGTTGTCGAACCATGTGGACATGGAGAGATAGAGATATGCCGACCAGAATTCGGCGTTGATCTGTTTGTTGATTGCGTTTTCTAATTCTTTACTTACCATAATTGTGTTTGTTTATTATTAAATATGTCCAATGATGTTAAAACGCTTACCTTTCAAAAATGTTTAAATAATTTGCCCCAATCCCACTGCCCTACTCAAAAAAAAATGAGGGCAACCGGTAATTTAAATTTATTGCTATCTTTGTACGTTGGTTTCTTAGGAAATGGATGCTTCTGATGCTTTTTTTGACAGGAGTATGTTTTTTAATATTCATCAAATGAATCTTTTAAGAGAAAAAATGTTGAAATATGATGCTCCGCAGCGTGCGAAGGCTGCAGGCATCTATCCCTATTTCCGGGCTATCGAAAGTGATCAGGATACAGAGGTGGTCATCAACGGGAAGAAAGTGCTGATGTTCGGCTCCAATGCATACCTGGGGTTGACCAACCATCCGAAAGTGAAAGAGGCAGCCATCGCCGCGACTGAGAAATATGGCACGGGTATGGCGGGCTCCCGTTTTCTGAACGGCACCCTCGATATCCACCTCGAGCTGGAGCGTAAGCTGGCCAACTTCATGCAAAAGGAGGAGGCGATCGTCTTCTCCACCGGTTTCACCGTCAACGAGGGAGTGCTGGGCTGTCTCACGGCACGTGATGAGTACATCATCTGGGATGAGCGGGACCATGCATCTATTATTGAGGGGCTGCGCACCTCCTTCTCCACCAAGTACAAGTACCGCCATAATGATATGGCTTCACTGGAGAAGCAGCTGAAGCGCTGTGAAGCGAGGAAGGTGAAGCTGATTGTCGTCGATGGCGTCTTCAGCATGGAGGGTGATCTGGCCAGCCTGCCCGAGATCGTGAAGCTGGCACGGAAGTACAACGCCAATATCATGGTAGATGAGGCGCACAGCCTCGGCGTGCTGGGCAGAAAATACAGTGGCCGCGGTGTATGCGATCATTTTGGTCTGCTCGATGATGTGGATCTGGTGATGGGTACCTTCAGCAAGTCACTGGCCTCCATCGGCGGTTTTATTGCCGGTGATTATTCCGTGATCAACTACCTCCGTCACAATGCACGCACCAACATCTTCAGCGCCAGCATCACACCGGCAGCCACGGCAGCAGCCTCCGCTGCACTCGATATCCTTAAGGCGGAGCCTGAGCGTGTGAAGCGGCTGTGGGAGCTGACCGACTACGCCATCAACCAGTTCAGGGAGAGAGGCTTCGAGCTGGGTCCTACGGCCACGCCCATCCTACCGCTCTATGTGCGCGACAACGACAAGACGTTCCTGATCACCAAGCTGCTTTTCGAAGAGGGTATCTTCGTCAATCCGGTGGTGCCGCCGGCCGTATCAGCGCAGGATACATTGATACGCTACTCATTGATGGCCACGCATACAATGGAGCAGGTCGACCGTTCCATCGAGGCAATTACAACAGTCTTCAAGAGGGTGGGCATCCTCTGATCCTCCTTTTTGTGGGGATTATTTACCAAACAGTACATTGCTTTTGTTTTTTTTCGTAGTTTTGCCAAAACATGAACTATTATGGGTGAGAGGATTGACAAGCTGCTGAAATGGTTCGACCTTCGCAGTGAGATGGAGGGTTATGACACCATTCATGAGAACATCGAGCGGGGTATTGTCTTCAAGGGTACCAACCTCTGGATTCTGATGTTTGCCATCGTGGTGGCCTCCGTAGGTCTCAACATGAACTCTACGGCAGTCATCATCGGCGCCATGCTTATCTCCCCGCTCATGGGCCCCATCAACGGGATGGGCTACAGCCTCGCCACCTACGATTTTCTGCTGCTGCGCCGTTCTATCAAGAACTTCCTGCTGGCAGTGCTGGTGAGCCTCCTCACCTCCGCGCTCTACTTCCTTCTCTCACCCATCAACGAGGCCCACTCCGAGCTGCTCTCCCGCACCAGCCCCACCATCTATGACGTCATCATCGCCCTCTTCGGCGGCCTGGCAGGTATCGTGGCCATGAGCAGCCGCCTGAAGGGTAACGTCATCCCCGGCGTGGCCATAGCCACCGCCCTGATGCCGCCCATCTGTACGGCCGGCTACGGTCTCGCTACGCTGCAGTTTAACTTCTTCTTCGGTGCACTGTTCCTCTTCACCATCAATACCGTCTTTATCGCTTTTGCCTCACTGCTCGTCTGCCAGTTCCTCAAGTTCCCCATCCGGTCGATCGTCGATCCGGCAAGAAAGAAACATGTGAACCGTGTCATCTCTTCGATCATCCTGCTCACACTTGCTCCCAGCATCATCTTCGGTGTGAACCTGGTGAAGAACGAGGAGTTCGCACAGAACGCCGAGAACTTCATCAGTGAGGTGACCCTCCTCGGCGGCAACTACCTGCAGCGCGACCTGGTCAACCCCTCCGCCCGCACGGTGGAGCTGATCTACTCCGGTTACGGACTGGGCGACACCACCATCGTGGAGATCATGGAGAAGGCACTCAGACATCGCCTCGACACCTCCAGGGTTGTGATCCGCCAGGGGTTCGATGCCAACCTGATACGCGAGAACGTCCGCAAGTACCAGACCGAGTCGGAGCGCCTCAACAGCCAGCTGGCAGCCACCACCTTCGCCCTGCGGCAGACCGAGGGCAGGGTGGACAGCATCCGCAATATCCCTCTGTTTGGAGAGAAGATACTGGGGGAGATCAAGCCCCTTTACCCGCAGGTACAGGCCTGCTCCTATTCCGAGACCTACCTCTTCACCATGGTCAACGACACCACGCGGCAGTCGGAGATGGTGCCGATGGTGGTCTTCACCATCCCCCGCAACGGGCTGCGCACATCCGACAGGAACAAGATTGAGGAGTGGCTGAAGAGCCGTCTCAACAACCCGCGTGCGAAGATGGTCATCGAGGAGGTGCGCAGCTGACCGCCTCCGCGCAGCCAGGTCAATTTCTTCAGTCCTGCACCGGATTAACCGCATAACTGCTCCGGCGATTAAACTATTCCATGTTTTCTACTGTTATAGTTTAAAGTAATGTTTACATGTGATCAATCACTACTCTTTACCTTGATGTAACAAAAAAATATAAAAAGTATGAACAACCTGGAAACATCCTACATGGGCCTAAGGCTCAGCAGCCCCGTCATCCTGGGTGCCTCAGAGCTCACCTCCAACCCCGACATGCTGAAGAAAGCAGAAGAGCAGGGCGCTGCCGCCGTGGTTTACAAGACCCTCTTCGAGGAGCAGATACAGATGGAGAACCTGCGTCACGACGAGAAAATCAGTCAGTACAACGATATCCACGCTGAGATGGTGACCCTCCATCCCGATATTGAGCGTTCCGATATCGAATATTACCTCCAGAAGATCCGCAAGGTGAAAGAGAGCCTCACCATCCCGGTGATCGCCAGCCTGAACGCCGTGAACGAGTCCAGCTGGTTCCGCTATGCGAAGCTCATTGAGGAGACCGGCGTGGATGGTATCGAGCTGAACCTCTATCAGATCCCCACGCAGTTCGACCTCGACGCTGCCACCATCGAGCAGCAGCAGATCAGCATCGTCGCGGGAATAAAAGAGCAGCTCACCATCCCCGTGAGTGTGAAGCTGAGCTCCGACTACACCAACATCCTTCATTTCGCGAAACGGCTCGATGATGCCGGCGTGGACGGGATGGTGCTCTTCAACGCCTTCTTCCAGCCCGATATCGATATCCGCAAGGAGAATCACAAGCGTGCCTTCAACCTCACCCGCAAGGGAGAGTACAAGAAATCGCTCCGCTACGCCGGCATGCTCTTCGGTCGTGTAAACGCCGATGTGTGCAGCAGCCGCGGCATCTTCACCGGTGAGGATGTGATCAAGCTCCTGCTCACGGGTGCCTCCTGCGTGCAGGTGGTGAGTGCTGTCTACAAGCATGGCATCGAACGGGTCGGTGAGATCAACCGTGAGATCTCGGAGTGGATGGAGAAGAAAGAGTACAGCAGCATCAGCCAGTTCAGGGGCAAGCTCTCCGACAGCGTGCTCAACAAGAACGATACCTTGCTTATCTACAAGAGGGCACAGTATATCGACCTGCTCCTGCACTCCGACACCATCCTCAGCGATCTGGAGTGGTAAGCTCACTGTAAACGGCATCATTGCCCGCATACGCATACCAGTGGTAGCGGGCGTGGTTGCCTGAGGGCTCTTTCCCTGTGGTGAGCGCCCAGAGGCCGTAGGTGCATCCCACGAAGCCGCCGGCACTGGCGGTGCTGAGGTAGCGTGCATCCTGCGCACCACCCAGTTCATTCCATTCGTCACCCTCCTCTACTGTGTAGAGGAAGCGGTAGGTGGTACGGTCCGCCACAATCTGCAGCCGCAGGGGGCTGTCACCCTCACCGGTCAGTGGTGCCGACGCCAGCAGCGTCATGCCGTAAGAATCCCCCTCTTTCCCTGAGCGGTAGAGCTGCACTGCCGCCCTCCCTTTCTCAACCCCTTTGCAGAGATAATAAAAACGTTCTTCGTTCTGCAGCACGGCGATGCCTGCTTTCTCCCCGTCGCTGGCGGGGGTGAAGCTCACCGCCGTGGCGGCGTAGCCGGTCATATGGTGCTGCCTTTGTGCCAGGTAGGAGGGCACACCCTCCCTCATCGCGTCTGCCGGCAGCAGCTGCAGCTGCAGCACCTTTTCTGTTGTGTCTATACTGAACCAGTCGCCGCCCCCTGCACGTATCCCTGTCCAGTCGTGCGCCAGCCCGGGTGTATCGAACGCATCGTGCCGCACGAAGTTACCCTGCCGCGGTGCGGTCTCCTGCTCTCCCGGCAGTGCTGCGGTGAAGGTGTAGCTGTATTGTATCTCTTCATGGCCGGGGTTGATCACCGGCCATCCATCCACCCATTCCACCGGCGCCATGAAGGTCTCCCTCCCCGTGTTGAAGTGATCCTCGTCGTAGGGGCGGCATCCGAGGAAGAAAGCCCACCAGTTGCCCTCCAGGTCCTGTATCATGTCGGTATGTCCTGTGCTGGTGATGGGGTTGCTCCTCTCCGGGTCCAGATGGCGTTGCGTCAATATGGGGTTCTTCTCCCAGGGGAGGTAAGGCCCTGTGATTGCATCGCTGCGGAAGATCACCTGGCTGTGGTTCACCTCCGTCCCTCCCTCGGCAGCGGAGAGGTAGTAACGGTCGTTGACCTTGTAGATGTGGGGTCCCTCAATCCATACCGGCTGCTCGTCGATGTCCACCCCTCCGTTCACCAGGATGAGTGGCTCGCTCTTCACCTTCATCGTCTTCATATCCATCTCCACCATGCGGATGGTGCAGTGCCCATCCCAGAGCGGGTTGTTGTCCGGGGCATCGCTGTTGTAGACCAGGTAGACCTTCCCGTCGTCATCGAAGAAGAGGGATGGGTCGATGCCGTTCACCTCCGGCAGCAGGTAGGGATCGGACCATGGTCCTGCCGGGTGGGTTGCCTTCACGATGTAGTTCCCCCTGCCCACCACCTCGGTGCAGGCCACGTAGTAGCTGCCGTCGTGGTACTCTATGGCAGGGGCGTAGGTGCCCTGGTTGCTCAGTCTCAGCTTGTCGAACTGCACCTGCTCAGGGCGGTGCAACACATGCCCTATCTGCTCCCATCCTGTCAGGTCGGCGCTGTAGAAGATGGGTATGCCGGGGAAATAGCCGAAGGTGGAGTTCACCATGTAGTATCCGTCGGCACCGCGGGTCACGCTCGGGTCGGGGTAGAACCCGGCCAGCACTGGGTTGGTGATGGTGCGGGTGACGTAGCGGCGCTCTTTCTTCGCGTTGCAGCCGGTGAGTGTCAGCAGGGCGAGTGCCATGACGGCAAGGGTAAGGACTGTCTTTTTCATGATCTCTGTTGTTGGGGACAGCGGGAGACGGCACGTGTGGTCATCCTGCTCTCCGGTGTCAAATAATTTCCGAAGATAACTGCTTTCCCGCGGAAATGCAAAATATATTCACTTCCACCATCTCCACATTCCTTTAATCTTCTTATATTTGTGTCTCTGTCAGCAGATACAGGATCTGTCCGATCAAAGCAGCTACAGAGCACCAGATAATTGTAAATACCCGCATTATGAAAACCGGAAAAACAATCTCCATCATGTTATTAGCCCTGACTGGCATTCTCTTTTCATCGTGTGCCACCATCCCCAAAGGCGCTGTGGCCGTCACCCCTTTCAACAAGGCAGAGTACCTCGGTAAATGGTACGAGATAGCGAGGCTCGATTTTAAGTTCGAACGGGGACTGAACAACACCACCGCACAGTACAGCCTGAACGACGATGGTACCATCCGTGTGGTGAACCGTGGTTACGCCTATGCCGATGACAAGTGGAAGGAAGCGGAGGCTAAAGCCAAATTTGTCGGTGATGAGAATGTGGCGATGCTGAAGGTCTCCTTCTTCGGTCCCTTCTACTCAGGCTATAACGTGATCGCCCTCGATGAGGATTACCAATATGCCCTGGTCGCCGGGAAGAACCTGAAGTACCTCTGGATCCTCGCCCGTGAGACCACCATCCCCGACGATGTGAGGGAGCGTTACCTGCAGATCGCCCGTGAGATAGGCTTTGACACCTCAGCGCTTATCTGGGTGGAGCACAACAGGTAGCACTGTCTTGTTTGCTTTTTAACCCAACCTTATGCGCAGCAGGTCTGAAATACAGGGGAAGCCATCATCTGTCCATCCATTCCTTGAAAGCCGCAACGCGCTCACGGCTTACAATGACATGCTCATTTTCAGGCCACTCTTTCAGCTTGATCTTCAGCCTGTTTGTTGAGTAGGCAATGATATCCCGGATGGCGGAGTAGTTGATGATGCAATTCCGGTTGATCCTGAAAAATGTATTTTGATCAATCAATTGCTCAATCCTATCGAGTGAATAATCAATCGGGTAGTTTTTCCCATTCTCAACAAGAATGAAATTGCATCTCTCCTTCACATAGAAACAGTTGACCGATGAGGTCTGTACCGACCTGTAATGTTCCCCTATCCTGATCAGAAACCTCTCTTTCGTTTTCGATTGCAACTGATGTATGATTGACGCGAACCTTGCATGATCCGTATGATTGTAATGTGCTTTGAATTTGTTGACCGCATTTCTGAGCTCCTCCGGATCAATTGGTTTTAACAGGTAATCGATGCTGTTCACCTTGAATGCCTTCAAGCTGTATTCATCGTAGGCGGTGGTGAAAATAACAGGAACATCAATCGGGTGGCTTTCAAAAATCTCGAAACAGATACCATCTTCCAGCTGGATATCCATGAAGATCAGGTCCGGTTTCGGATGATTCAGAAACCAGTTGATCGATTGTTCCACGGACTGCAGCACATCAATAATCTCAATGTCAGGGTCTGTTTCTCCCAGCAATCGCTTCAGCTTTTGCGAAGCAGTCCGTTCATCTTCAATAATCAGTACTTTCATTTTCAAATTCAATCAGTGGTAATTTTACCAGGAAATGGTTGTTTTCTTCGTTGATGACAAGCTCTTTGTGCATGATCAGCCTCACCCTCTCCTTCAGATTGGATAATCCTGTTTGCGTCGGGCGTTCAATTATATTTTTCTTCTGCATCACATTGGAGACCACCACATACCCGTTTTCATCATATATCCGGACGATCAACGGGTTCTCCTGCGACATCACATTGTGCTTTAGGGCATTCTCAACCAGTATCTGTAAAGATACAGGAATAACTTTGAATTTGCCGGCATCCTGCAGATCAATTTCCAGTGATATTTTATCGTTATCGCGTTCCTTTTGCAGGCTGAAGTATTGTTTTACAAATGCTATCTCTTTATCCAGCGGTATCAGGTCGGTCTCCTCGTTTTCCAGAATGTACCTGTAAATCCCGGATAGTTTCCGGATGTACTTGTCTGCCTTCCCCGCATCTTCATATAC
>JAAYGM010000256.1 GCA_012727735.1 Bacteroidales bacterium
ACTTGATTGGTTTGTCCACGACGGAGCGGATGGAGAGGGCGGCGCCACCACGTGTATCACCATCGAGCTTGGTGAGGACCACACCGTTGAAATCGAGTCGCTGGTTGAACTCTTTGGCGGTGTTCACTGCATCCTGACCGGTCATGGCATCCACCACGAAGAGGATCTCCTGCGGATTGACCGCCTTCTTGATCGCTTCGATCTCGTTCATCATCAGCTCATCGATCGCTAAACGACCGGCGGTGTCGATGATGACCAGGTCATGACCATGCTGACGTGCATATTGAATGGCATTCTGCGCGATCTTCACAGGGTTCTTGTTCTCTTCCTCCGAATAGACCGCTACGCCAATCTGCTCTCCCAGCACCTTCAACTGTTCAATGGCTGCGGGGCGGTATACGTCGCCGGCAACCAGCAGCGGCTTTTTCCCCCGCTTGGTTTTGAGCATGCTGGCCAGCTTACCGGAGAAGGTGGTTTTACCCGATCCCTGCAACCCTGACATGAGAATGACCGCCGGTGTACCTTTGATGTTGATGTCGATGGCTGTTCCACCCATGAGGGTTGCCAGTTCATCGTGTACGATTTTCACCATCATCTGATCCGGCTTCACGGCATTGAGCACATCCTGTCCCAGTGCTTTCTGTTTTACCGTTTCGGTAAACTCCTTGGCGGTTTTGTAGTTCACGTCGGCATCGAGCAATGCACGACGCACCTCCTTCAGGGTTTCGGCAACATTTATCTCGGTAATCCTGCCCTGACCCTTTAGTATCTTAAACGACCTTTCCAGTCTGTCACTTAAATTTTCAAACATAGTAATTTTCCAGCGTTGATTAATGAGAGACAAAGATAATGAAAAAAGCAATATCCCCGTTCAATGAGTGATATGATGCTGATTTCATTCCGGTTAATGAGTGTTAATTAGAGCTCTGAACTGAGGTCACTACCGTTAAATAACGGCATAAAAACTAGTTGAGGATTTGATATATTGAATATCAAATTTCTTTGGTTTTATATCATACAAATCGTTTATTAAACAAAAAAAAGATTTATGTTTGTGAATTAAATGATTTACTCATACTGTCGTAGTTACTTATATAAATTTACCTTTACTTCTGCAGAGGAAATATGAAAAACAGAAAAATCGGAATATGAAACATACAAACATTACACTCTTTTTGATGATTTTTGCCTCTCTTTCCGTTTTTGCCGGAAATTGCGCCTCCATCAAGCCTGTAAATATGCAGTGTGAATACCTCATCAACCCTGCAGGTTTAGATGTGGTGCAACCCCGTTTCAGCTGGACGCTGGATGCTACCGATATGAGCGGATATGGTCAGAAGCAGACCGCTTATCGTATTCTGGTCAGCAGTACGTTGAAGGGATTGAAAAGAAACAGTGGTGATATGTGGGACACAGGGTGGGTGGTATCGGACAAAATGCAACTGATAGACTATGAAGGGAGCGCTCTTTCTTCTGACCGTAGCTATTACTGGAGAGTTGTAGTGAAGGATGAGAAAGGGAGAGAATCGGTTCACAGTGAAACAGCAACCTGGAGCACCGGCCTTTTCTCTCCGGCAGAGTGGACAGCAGGATGGATCGGCAGTGCGCAACTATATGATTATACTGCATCAGGGGAGTATTGTAACATCAGTGATCCCTGGCTCCGTAAAACAGTTCTGCTGGATGAGAAACCCACCAGGGCCACGCTCTTTGTCGCTTCGATAGGGTATCACGAACTTTATGTGAACGGTAAAAAGATCGGTGATGACGTGCTCTCACCTGCTGTTACCGATCACACAAAAAGGGCCAGGTATATCGCTTATGATATCGCCGGGGCGTTAGAGCCGGGAGAGAATGTGATCGGATTGTGGCTGGGGACCTCCTGGTCGGTTTTTGCACCCTACATCACACCCGATAAACCCCTTACTCCCATTGCTATTGCTCAGGCGGACCTGTATGATAAACGTGGAAAGAAAATCCTACGCATAGAAACAGATGAAACATGGAGAACCCACCCCAGCCCCAACAGACTGGTGGGAACATGGGAGATGCAGAATTACGGGGGTGAGTTATGGGATGCCAATAAGCAGATAGAGCACTGGAATAATGCAACGCTCGACGATAAGAACTGGGATCATGCAACCCTCTACACACCTGCAGTCACCCTCTCGGCACAACGTGTGGAAACGAACCGGCTGTTCGATGAGATTGAACCCGTGGCCATTGAAGAGAGAGCCGATGGGTCCTGGTGTGTGGATATGGGCGTGAATTTTGCGGGTTGGACAAATATTGACGTGAAAGGGCCCCCGGGTGATACCATCCACTTTCTGTTTTCTGAAAGAGAACAGAATGACATTACCTTCAATATCCATAGTGCGTATGTCGTGGATGCATCGGGAGAAGGCACTTTCAGGAACAGGTTTAACTACAGTTCCGGCAGATGGATCACCATAAAGGGGGCAAAATCGGCTCCGGAGAAACAAGATATCAAAGGTTGGACGGTGCGGACCAATTACCGGGATGCAACTCGTTTTGAAAGCAGTGACCCACTACAGAACTGGATTTATCAGACGGTGAACCGGACATTTGAGAATCTTTCGCTCGGGGGCTACATCGTAGATTGTCCGCAACGGGAACGATTTGGATACGGTGGTGATGCCCATGCCACCTCAGAAACAGGACTGCTCAACTATAAGCTGGGGGCCTTCTACACCAAGTGGCTGGAGGACTGGCGCGATGTGCAGGGGACAGAGCCAATGGTAGGTAATATGAACGATCCCCAATGGGCTCGCAGGCATGAAGGGAGCGGCAGGCTCATGGGCGGGGGTGTTTTACCTCAGACAGCACCCACCTATCACGGGGGCGGTGGCCCTGCCTGGGGAGGTATCGTGGTGACCTTGCCCTGGTTTATCTATCAGTACCATGGGGACAGGCAGGTATTGGAGAAGAATTTCGGGATGATCAGAGGGTGGCTCTCTTTTCTGCAGGGGAATGTTGAAAACAACATGCTCAAAAGATATGGCGGACAGTGGGATTTTCTGGGCGACTGGCTCTGGCCGGGAGCGACAGCACAGGGGATGAATAACTATTCAGAGGAGAACCTTTTTTTCAATAATTGTTATTGGGTTTACAATCTGAAAACAGCGGCACAGATTGCCAGAGTAATTGGCAAAACAGAAGAGGCTGTGCGTTGGGAACAGCAGGCTTCGTTGTCTGCAAAGGCTCTTCATGACAAATATTACCATCCTGAGGGTCACAGTTATTCCGACAGAACGATGCGGAGTCTCTCTGCTGCACTCTATGGAGATATCATGCCGGCAGCGTTGCGAGAGGCGGTATTGAAGAGCCTTGAAGAGGAGATCCTTGCAAACCGGAATGGACATATTGATGTGGGTATCACCGGTGGTGCCATGCTCTTCAAGGTGCTGCGTGAGGAGGGACGGGACGACCTGATCTACTCCATGACATCGCAAACAACCTATCCGGGCTGGGGTTTCATGCGTGAGAACGGTGCAACCACCATCTGGGAGATGTGGGAGAAGGAGCTGCCCGGTCATTCCCTTCTGCACAGTTCTTTTCTTTATCCCGGTGCATGGTATATTGATGGTGTGGCCGGTATCAGAAACAGTTCGCCGGGCTTCAGATCGTTTGATATCCGGATACCATCACTTAACGAATCTCAGCTATCCCGGGCAGCAGCTGATTATGACTCACCTGCAGGTATGATTCAATCGCGGTGGAGACGTGAAAACGGCAGAACCGAACTGAACATTACTGTTCCGCCCAACTGCAGTGCCACGGTTTATTTCCCGGATGAAGAGGGGAGAACCGTAACGGAAAACAGTGGTCATGCCACACAGGTGGTAACAAAAGAGGGGTATATCCTTTTTGAGGTCACCTCGGGAAGATACAGATTTACCAATTAGAAAAAACAATCAGACAAAAAACAATAATATGAAACAGTCGATTTATCTTGCTCTGTTATTACTGGCCCTGTTGCCGGCCGGATGTCAGAAAAATAAAACAGCAGTCACCGCCTTGAAGATAGAGATGCAGGAGAACCCGGAAGGAGTAGCTACGACGAACCCCCGGTTCTCATGGCAAATCACTTCGGGTACTCCCGATCTGGTGCAGCAATCTTATCAGATACAGGTTGCCCGAACGGAGGATGATTTGAAAAGAGGGCATAATCTGGTCTGGGATTCGGGAGTTGTTGAGAGCGATCTCTCACTGCTGATTCCTTATGAGGGAGATGATCTCCTGTCACGAGGTGCTTATTACTGGCGGGTGAAAGTGACCTGCAATCATGATGAAACGGCATGGAGTGATATCCATCACTGGAGCATGGCCCTGCTGAACCAGTCGGAATGGCAGGCAGCGTGGATCGGTGAGGATGCACTCTCCAATCCGGGTGAGACAGCCAGTGAAAACACCCGGCTTGCAGCCCGTTATCTGAGAAAACCGTTTACCGCAAACAAAAAGGTGACAAGAGCCATGCTCTATATCTCTGGACTCGGATCGTATGAAGCTTACCTTAATGGGAAGCGTGTGTCGGAAGATGTTTTCGCTCCCATGGTCTCCTGGTATCCCGAACGGGTTTATTACAATGTATATGATGTAACTTCCCTTCTTCAGAAAAATGAGAACCTGCTGGGTGTGAAGCTGGGCAACGGCCGTTTTTTCGGCATGCGGGGAGATGATACGCAGATGTTTGGTTTGCCTCGTCTGCTGGCACAACTGGAGATTGAATACAGTGACGGATCAACAGATATGATTGTGAGCGACAACTCCTGGAAGGTGACCTCCAGGGGGCCGATTATCGCGAACAATGAGTTTGATGGTGAGGAGTATGATGCCCGTCTGGAAATGGAGAGGTGGAACAGGTCAGATTTCGATGAGCGTAACTGGGTGGAGGCTGATATCATGGATGCACCGGCAGGTGAACTTACCGCACAGTCCAACCCCAATATGCGGGTGATGGAATAGGTTAAACCTGTTCATATAACCCGACTTGAAGAGGGTAAATATATCCTGGATATGGGACAGAACATGGTGGGGTGGTTGCGTATCAACAACCTGAAGGGAAAGAAGGATCAACCTGTCACATTCCGGTTTGCGGAGTTGCTTAATC
>JAAYGM010000028.1 GCA_012727735.1 Bacteroidales bacterium
CTGCATCTAGCTTGCGGGCAACCTGCAGCATCTTGTGGAAGGAGACTGCTGAGATGTCGAGTGTTTTGTTCAGCATATCATAATCGAGATCATCGTAGGTCCCTTTCTTACGCACGTTGGGTGACATGCCAATGGAGTGGAGCACGAAATCGATTTTTCCGCCAAGAATCTCCATAGATTTGGAGAAAACCATCTCCAGATCTTCTACGTTGGTAGCATCTGCCGGGAGAATCTCTGCGTTCAGCTTTTCTCCCAGTTTCGCAGTATCGCCCATGCGGACAGCTACGGGAGTGTTCGATAATGTGATGATTGCACCCTCTTCGACAGCTCTTTCAGCTACCTTCCAGGCGATGGACATATCGTTCAACGCTCCGAAAATAATACCTCTTTTTCCTTTTAATAAATTGTGAGTCATAATTATATCATTTTTGATCATTCCCTGAAATAACTTCAGCGGCTGTCGCTGCGATCATTTCAATGGAAAACTGCGCAAATTTACAAAAAATGTGCAATAAATAAACACTCCATCAGAAAATAAGTTCTCTCACACCCTTTATTTCTTTGAAAAAGCTGAAAACGGACAGTAAAAAAGCGAACTTTTACATTCGCTTTTTTATGCTTGTTTCAATTTTCGCATCTGTTGCGATTATTAAATGATCAGGCAACTACCTGATCATTTTCAATGGTGATTCCTTTCCAGGTAATGGCAGCAATGGCAGCACCCAGCAACGGAGCGACGATGAACAACCATAGCTGAGACAAGGCAGCTCCGCCTTCAAAAATGGCCGGGCCGATACTGCGGGCCGGATTCACCGATGTGCCGGTGATAGGTATACATACGATGTGAACCAGCACCAGGGTTAAACCTATTGACAGTCCGGCGAATTTAGACAGTCCGTTTTTGGCAGTCACACCCAGTACTACCAGCACAAAAATAAACGTGAACACCGCTTCGGCAACGAAAGCTGTCGCCATCTGACCGTCAGCAAAGCCATTGGCTCCGGTGAGGGTGGTGGTGGACCCGGAATCTTTCGCGAGAAACCAGAGTATGGATGATCCGATAATTGCCCCGATAACCTGGAAAATCATATACATTCCTGCATCTTTACCGCTCATCCTGCCAGAGAGAAACACACCCAGTGTGATGGCCGGGTTGATGTGACAACCGGAGATGCTGCCGATACCATAGGCCATAGCAACCACGGAGAGGCCAAATGCAAATGCAACACCCAGCGTCCCTACCGAATCAAAGGGCTGTCCGGCTCCTGCAAACACGGCTGCTCCGCAACCCATCAATACCAGTACCATGGTACCAATCATTTCTGCTAAATACTTTTTCATGATTTTTGAATTTTTTGTGTAAGATAAACTGTTATGCAAAGGAAAAAGAATAATTGTGATTCCTGCACCCCCATAAGGAACGATGAGGTTATAATCCACATCTTACTTGACTTTTCATGTAAAACAAAAAAATGATTCCTGTTGATTCTTCATTGAGTTAGTTGCGCAAATATATGGCTTTTACGCTTTTTATCAAATTTTTAATGAAACATTTTGCCGGTTGGTTGTTATTAAGGGTAGGTTTATTAAAATATGACAATCACATACATATATCACAGCTGCTACCTGATTGAATTCGGTGAGTTTTCTGTAATCTTCGATTATTATAAAGATACAGTGCGGGATGACGGATCTGCCTGGGTGAATGATTATTTGCTAGGAAAAGAAGAGGATCTCTATGTACTCTGCACGCACTCGCATTCCGATCACTTCAATCCGGAAATTCTAACATGGAAAGAGCGGAAAAAGAACATCACCTATATTTTCTCCGATGAACTGCTTTTAAGCGGAAAAACGAAAAAAAACGATGCTTATCACCTCAAAAAGGAAGAGCAGTACAACGATTCACGGATGATGGTCAAAGCATTCGGCTCGACAGACAGTGGTGGTTCTTTTTTACTCAGCCACAACGATCACTCTTTCTTCCACGCCGGTGATCTGAACAACTGGCACTGGAACGAGGAGGTGGGTAAATCAGAAGCGCTCACCTATGAAAATAATTTCCTCTGTGAGCTGGAGCTGCTGGCGGAGATATCTGACCGGATGCATGTCGTGATGTTCCCCGTCGATCCAAGGCTGGGTAAGGATTATATGAAAGGAGCGGAACAGTTTGTTTCACGTATCCCATCCAATTATTTTCTGCCGATGCACTTTGGCGATAAATTTGATAAAGCGAACAAGTTTGAAAAAATCGCTGTCCGCTACGGGTGTAAATATCTTTCTTTATCACACTGTGGAGAGTCATATACTTTATAATGAAGAATGAAGAGTTGCTGTGTGTCGAAAAGCAGCTGCGTTCTGCTTCTTTCAATCTGAATCAATCAAAAAAAAATAATCATATGGAAATAAAAGCAAGATTCGACCATTACAATATCAACGTGTTTGATCTCCAGAAAAGCATCACGTTTTATGAAAAAGCACTGGGTCTGAAGGAAGTGCGACGAAAAGAGGCATCCGACGGAACATTTATTCTCGTTTTTCTGGGTGACGGTGTCACAGGCTTCTCACTCGAGCTCACCTGGCTGCGTGACTGGGAGAGACCCTACAATATGGGAGACAATGAACAGCATCTCTGCATGCGGGTGGAAGGCGACTATGATGCGACAAGAGCTTATCACAAAGAGATGGGGTGTGTCTGTTACGAGAACACGGAGATGGGGCTTTATTTTATCATCGACCCGGACGGATATTGGATAGAAATATTACCTTTGAAGAAATAAACAGAAGATCATGGATTTTTTTAATTACAATCGCCGCCCAACTGTTGATGTACATGTGGGAGACATCATCATGGGAGGAAATCATCCGGTTGTTGTGCAGACAATGACCAACACCAACACACGCGATACCGAAGCCAGCGTGGCGCAATGCGAGCGGATCATCGCTGCAGGCGCTGATCTGATCCGGCTCACCACGCAGGGTGTGCGTGAAGCGGATAATTTGCGCAACATTCACCAGCAGCTGAGAGAGAAAGGCTACACCACACCATTGTCGGCCGATATCCATTTCAATCCGCGTGCGGCACATGTGGCAGCAACGGTTGCCGAGAAAGTGCGCATCAACCCCGGTAATTTCGTGGACAAGCAGAAGACCTTTGCTGAGATAGAGTATACCGATGAAGAGTATGCAGCGGAGCTGGTGAAGATCCGTTCACAGGTTGTTCCCTTTCTGGATATCTGTAAAGAACACAATACCGCAGTGCGTATTGGTGTGAATCACGGATCGCTCTCCGACCGTATTATGACCCGCTACGGTGATACCCCCGAGGGGATGGTGGAGTCCTGTATGGAGTACCTTCGTATTGCGATGGATGAAGGATTCAACGATATCGTGATATCGATGAAAGCATCCAACACCCTGCTGATGACCAAAACGGTGCGGCTGCTGGTGGAGAGGATGGACAAGGAGGATATTCACTTCCCGCTGCATCTGGGTGTGACAGAGGCAGGTAACGGAGAGGACGGACGCATGAAATCGGCCGTCGGAATTGGTGCATTGCTGAGTGACGGCCTGGGTGACACCATCCGTGTCTCGCTGAGCGAAGATCCCGAGGCAGAGGTGCCGGTAGCCAGGAAGCTGGTGGATTATGTAACTCAACGCGATGGTCATGCACCTATCAATGGAGAACTGCACCCTGCATTCTCACCTTTCTCCACCGACAGGCGCAGAACGGATGCTGTCTGGAATATCGGCGGGGAATTTCTTCCTGTGGTGATCTCCGACAGGAGCAGGATCGGTGATATGTCGATCAACCCTCATTTCATCCCCGATTATATATATGTGGGTCATAGCATGCCTGAGAACTTCCCTAAAGGAATGAAATCGATTGTCGATTTTGCTCAATGGGAGGATAGAATAGATAATTTTCCACTCTTTACCGTGCAGAACACTGCCGGTATGGAACAATGTGTTGCCCCGGTAAAATTTTTGCGGCTCTCCTATCCGGAACTGACGGATGAGCTGATCTCACTTCTAAAAAAGAGTGAGAGGGTAGTGTTGATTCTCACTACCGGTCATCTCAATGGTGTAGGGGAGCAGAGAGCGTTCTTTCATGCACTGCTGAACGCCGGATGCCGTCTGCCTGTCGTGCTGCAGCGCAGCTATGCCGAGGAGGAGGCTGAGGACATACAGATCAAAGGTGGTGTCGATTTCGGGACGGTGTTGCTGGATGGTTTCGGCAACGGTATCATGCTGAGTAATGAGGGGAAGATTGAGATACAGGATATCGACGCATACGCTTTCGGCATTCTCCAGGCTGCACGTGTGCGTACCAGCAAAACAGAGTTCATCTCCTGCCCCGGCTGTGGTAGAACATTGTTCGATCTGCAGACAACCGTCGCGCTGGTGAAGAAGCACTTCTCCCATCTGAAGCACCTGAAGATCGGGGTGATGGGGTGTATCGTGAATGGTCCGGGTGAGATGGCCGATGCTGATTACGGATATGTAGGTGCCGAGCATGGGAAGATTTCGCTCTACAGGAAGAAGCAGCTGGTGGAGAAGAACATCCCTCAGGCAGAGGCGGTGGAGCATCTGATCAGGCTGATTAAGGACCACGGTGACTGGAGCGAACCGGAGCAGAACTAAAACAATTAAAATAAAAGGTAGCTTTTCGCTACCTTTCGTTTTTTACTTTTTGAATGTGATATGTACCGGCGTGGGATTGGAGAGGTTATCACTCACCGGGCAACGCTCCTCAATTGTTTGAAGCCATTTCTCAAGCGTGGCACTGTCTGCATCCGTATCGGGTACAATCTCCACGTCAATTCGTTTGTAACCGGCTCTCTCGCTGGTTTCGGCACCGGTGAATTTTGCTGGGTCAAGCACCCCGGCCAGGTTTATCTTTACCCCTCTGAGCTCGAAGTTCATCTCTTTGGCTACCAGGTGTGATACTACATTGAGGCAGCCCGAGAAAGCTGCAAGTACATATTCCACCGGATTCAGCCCGGCATTCGTACCGCCATGCTCTTCAGGTTCATCTACGATCAATTCAAAACCTCTGGCTTTTATCACTGTTTTTGTTGGATTCTCACTGTGCGCTCTCACGCGAAAAGTTAATTCTGACATATGTAATAATAAATTAAAAGAAACAAGCACCGCCTATTTCAGAGTGAATAATGATTTTTAAAATGAATTGGCCAAAGATAGAGAATAATTTTGGATCGCTACGCTCCATTTATATAGCATATTCTTGGTATTTTCCGAAAAAAGTAGTAATATTGCACCCGCTTTTGATGGTTGAAGCATCAAAACAAAGGTCCCATAGCTCAGTTGGTTAGAGCACCTGACTCATAATCAGGGAGTCCTTGGTTCAAGCCCAAGTGGGACCACTACCTTATAATAAAGGATTTAACCAGATTAATTCCTTCATGAACACAACCAGCAGTCATATTATTCATGAAATCACTCCTTTATCTGAAAAGGATTGCTTCTACATTGCCGATCGCAGGAAATCAGAGTTTACTTATCCCCTTCATTCTCACAGCGAGTTCGAGATCAACTATATAGAAAATGCCGAAGGCGTCAGACGCATCGTGGGTGATTCCGTTGAAGTGATCGGGAAGTTTGACCTTACACTGATCGCCGGTGAGGAGCTGGAACATGTGTGGGAACAGCATGACTGTACCTCGAAGAATATCAGAGAGATCACGATACAGTTTTCAAAAGAGCTCTTCTTTGGAAATCTGATTCATAAGAATCAGTTCAGCTCCATTCGTCAGATGCTGAATAACGGGCAAAAAGGAATCAGCTTTCCCATGGAAACCATTATGAAGATCTACCCTTTGCTTGACACACTTGCTGCAGAGAAATCCGGATTTCATGCCGTGATGAAACTACTGACGATCCTTTATGAGCTCTCCATGTGTGACAATTGCCGTACCTTAGCCAGCACCTCTTTTGCCCATATTGATGATAATACCGACAGCCGTCGTGTGCGGAAAATATACGAACATATCAACAATCATTATCAAGAGGAGATCAGGCTGGAAGAGTTGGCAAAAATTATTGGTATGACACCTGTGGCATTGAGCCGTTTCTTTAAACTGAGGACGGGTAAAACGGTTTCTGACCATATTATTGATGTCCGTCTGGGGAATGCCACGAGGCTCCTGGTAGATACGACCAACTCAATTGCTGAGATCTGTTACGATTGCGGATTCAATAACCTCTCCAATTTCAACCGGATCTTTAAAAAAAGAAAAGAGTGTTCTCCAAAAGAGTTTCGGGAAAATTACAGAAAAACAAAGGTGATTGTTTAATCTATATTTTTTAACGTATCATCAGGATGGACTGCTTCCTGTAAAATGATTAATAAATATCACTTTTGTGATATTTAAAATATATTATGTTATCTTTCCAAATGCTAAGTTATTCATCAAGCTTGGAAGGGTGTGTCTGACAGATTATAAGGGTGCTTTGAGGCTGTTGCCGATGGTTTTGACGGTTAAAAAAGTATTAATATAAGATAATATAATATTTGAATTTTCTCTTGCTTCCCTCTACATTTGTATTCAAGATGTAAATTTTAATTAATGATAACAGGCTTTATATGAAAAACATTATTGTGTTATGTATGGCTCTGATAATGAGCTTTCAGCTGATGGCACAACAGCGAAGGGTCACCGGTACTGTCGTAGACAGCAGGGACAGATCTGCCATGATTGGTGCCAATATCATGGAAAAAGGAACGACCAACGGTACTGTGACTGATATCGATGGCCGATTCTCATTGAATCTCACTTCCGCTAACCCGGTGCTGGTGATCTCCAGCATAGGTTATCTCTCATTGGAGGTGACGGTGGGTAATCGTACCACCCTCAATCTCGAGATGAGTGAGGATACTGAGATGCTCGATGAGGTGGTGGTGGTAGGTTACGGAACCATGAGAAAAAGTGATATCTCCGGAGCTTCCGTCACCGTGGGTGAGGATGCCATCAAGGGGTCGGTCATCACCAATCTCGACCAGGCACTCCAGGGACGGGCAGCCGGTGTGACCTCCGTGATGACCTCAGGTGCTCCCGGTTCCTCCGTTTCTATTCGCGTACGCGGACAATCTACCATCAACGCAAACGCGGAACCTCTCTATGTCATTGACGGGGTGATTGTACAGGGTGGTGGCAGCAGTGGTTCTTCCTTTGGTCTGGGTGATGCATTGGGCAACAGTCCTGTCTCCACCATCTCTCCCCTGTCGACCATCAACCCTTCCGATATCCTCTCCATGGAGATCCTGAAGGATGCCTCCGCCACCGCCATTTACGGGGCACAAGGTGCCAACGGGGTGGTGCTGATCACCACCAAGCGTGGTAAGGCAGGTGAAGCCAAGTTCACTTACGAAGGGATGTATGGTGTACAGCGTCAGGCTGCACGTGTGGACATGATGAACCTGCGGGAATTTGCCGAATACAGCAACCAGGTATCACTTTCCGACAACCGTCCCGAGTTTGCCGATACGTCGTTGCTGGGTGTTGGTACCAACTGGCAGGATGCAGTCTTTCGCCAGGCACCGATGCACCAGCACCAGCTCTCTGCACAGGGAGGGACTGATGCGGTACGTTATTTTGTCTCCGGCTCTTTCATGGGTCAGGATGGTACCATCATCGGTACCGATTTTAACCGCTACTCTTTCCGTTCCAACCTGGATGCACAGCTCAAAAAATGGCTGAAGCTTGGTCTCAACGCGATGTATTCGCAGACTGACGAGCGTCTCGGACTGGCCGACAGCCAGGAGGGGGTGATCAACTACTCACTGCTGACTCCTCCCGATATACCAATTTTTGATATCGACGGCAACTACGCCTCGGAGATACGCGAAGGATATACCCGTATCAACCCTATCGCCATGGTGCTCGATGAAGATATCCTGCTGGGAAGAAACAAGCTGAACGGTAGCATATTTGCTGATATAACACCAATACAAAACCTTGTCTTGCATACCGAGCTGGGCTTCGATATAGGCAGCTCACGTGGTGAACGTTTTGAGCCATCCGTGCGCTACGGAAACTGGAGCAGGGAGAAGAATATGAGTTCCATTCAGAAGAACGATAATCTCTTCTGGCAACTGAAGAACTACCTTACTTATAGCGGTAATCAGGATAAACACAGCTATACGGCGATGTTGGGACAGGAAATGTGGGAAGCCAGCTACGAATACCAGAGCGTGTCCGCTTCGGCTCTTCCTTCCAATGATATCAAGAATCCCAGTCTCGGTACCGATCCACTGATCAATTCCGGTTTTGGAAGTACTGCTATGTCTTCCTTCTTCGGACGTGCTACCTATAATTACGACGACCGCTATATGGGTACCTACACCTACCGTCGTGACGGCTCCTCCAACTTCGGACCGAAAAACCGCTGGGCAGGATTCCATGCCTTTGCCGCCTCCTGGCGATTCACCAACGAACGCTTCTTTGAACCTCTCTCAGAGGTGATGAGCAACGGTAAGTTGCGCATCGGATGGGGACAGACAGGTAATTCCAACATCGGAGGTTACCGCTGGGGTGCTGCAATCGTGCGCATGCCCTCCACCCTCGGCCTCGGCTATCGCCAGTCGAATATCGCCAACCCCTACATCAAGTGGGAGACGCAGGAGCAGTGGAACCTCGGTCTCGACCTCAACTTCTTCAATAACAGGGTTGGACTGGTTGTGGATGCTTACGACAAAACATCAAAAGATATGTTGATGCCGCTGCAGCTTCCCTCATACATGGGTACCAGAGGTAACGCCTCCTCTGCACTTGCTGCTCCCTACGGCAACTACGGTACCATCAACAACAAGGGCCTTGAATTCACCCTTTCCACGCGTAATCTGACAGGTGAATTCAGTTGGGATACAGAGTTCCAGATCTCTTTCAACAAGAACAAGCTGGTCGCACTCGATGGTACCGATGCAGTACATATTGAGGGCTACGGTCAGTGGAGTGACGTGGTCTCCATCAGTAACGTGGGTGAACCACTCTATAACTTCTACGGATACAAGGTGGCCGGAGTCTACAAGGATCTGGAGGATCTGCAGAACTCACCCAAACCGGAGAAATACCCAACCGACGGGGTCTTCAACCGTTACAACACCACCTGGGTGGGTGATCTGAAGTTTGAGGATCTCAGCGGCCCCGAAGGAGTACCTGACGGCGTGATAGACACCTATGACCGTACCAATATCGGCTCACCGCTACCCAAGTTCACCTTTGGTATGACCAACAGCTTCAGCTACAAGAATATCGATTTGTCGATCTTCTTCAATGGCTCCTACGGTAACAAGGTGCTCAATTACACCGCCATCAACCTCTCCAACATGAAGAGTGCCTGGGACAATCAGCTGAGACTGATTACCGAGCGTGCCAACCTTGAGCCTATAGATCCAGCCAAGAGCTATCCTGCCACCGTGAATGGCAATACAGTCTATGAATGGACCGACGATATCACCAACCTGCGGGTGACCAACCCCGACACACGTACCCCGAGAGCGATTGCCAATGACCCGAATGATAATGATCGCATCAGCGACCGTTACATAGAAGATGGCTCATACCTCCGCATACGCAACATCACGCTGGGGTATACCCTTCCTGAAACAGTGGTGCGCAAGCTGATGCTTGAAAATATCCGGGTGTATGCCAACATCCAGAATCTGGCTACCTTTACCAACTACACAGGATATGATCCGGAGATCGGTGCAAGCACAGCCAGTCAGAATGTCTTCGGACTCGACAACGGACGCTATCCTTCTCCTCAGGTCTACTCATTCGGCGTAAGTCTTTCGTTTTAATCATCTTCAATAAGTACAGGATATGAACAAGTATAATATTATTAAAAAAACAGTTATCTCTACCGTCATTCTTCTGGTGATGGCTTCCTGTGAGGATTTCCTGGAACGTCCCACGGAGGATAACTACACGGTAGACAGTTTTTACCAGACCGACGAACAGTGCTTTCAGGCAGTGAATCCGGTCTACAACTCCCCCTGGTACGACTTCCAGCGAGGTTTCTTCAAAGTGGGAGAGGTGCTCTCGGGCAACTACTACTGGGGATCATCACCCTATCTCACCTTCACCATCAATTCCACCGATGAGGACCTGGTGAATATGTCGGCCTCTCTCTGGTCGGTGAACGCCTATAGCAATGGAATCATTGAGAACCTGGACATGAAGGCCGGTCCAGAGGTAAGTGAACAAGCAAAGAATACCGTGAAGGGTGAAGCACTGGTATGGAAGGCGATGGCCTACTTCTACCTGGTACGTACCTTCGGTGCGGTGCCCATCATCCATAACAACTCAGCTGAAATCTCTGCCGGAAACTATAACCAGATATTCAAAGCTACCGTTCCCAACGTTTATGATTATATCATCATGACGCTGGAGAAGGCGATTGAGTGGCTGCCGATGAGCAATAATCCGGGACGTATTGATCGCTATTCTGCTTACGGGCTGCTATCGAAAGTTTATCTCACCAAATCAGGTTACGGCATGAGCGGCACCCGCAACCAGGATGACCTGGATAAGGCCGCCGAGTACGCACGCAAGGTGATCGATGAAAGCGGCCGCAGCCTGTTGCCGGTCTATTCCGACATCTTCCGCCTGAAGAACAATTACAGCGAAGAGAGCCTCCTTGCATGGCACTGGGTGGTATCCAACCAGTGGACCTCGCAGAACTCCCTGCAGTCAGACCTCGGCATCCTCGGTATCGACGAATATGGTGCCACCTGGGGTGGCTATGGCGGACCTTCAGTCGACCTGCAGGACGCTTTCGGTGAAAATGCCCTGAATCTTAGTCGTAACAACGTGGATGCCCGCCGCAAGGCCACCATGATGATGTATGGCGACATATATGACTATTTCTGGGTGGACAAGGGTGGTCTGGACTACACCGCGTTCGCCGTGGAGAGCATGGAGTATCAGAGCCCCGTGGGTGCCAACGAGGTGAAGCATATTGTGGGTAACGACAACGACCATCAGATCGGTATCGGCCATGCTATGTCGCGCATGGCTACCAGCCTGAGTACCCACCTGCTGCGTCTCTCCGACGTCTACCTGATCTATGCCGAAGCGGTGATGGGCAACAGTGGCTCCACCTCCGATGCGAAAGCGCTCAAGGCGTTCAACGATGTACGCGGACGCTCAGTGCAGGGCTATGAACCAAAAACATCCATCACCTGGAACGATATATGGAAAGAACGACGTCTGGAACTGGCCTGCGAGGGCGACCGCTGGTACGACTACGTACGCTGGCACTACTATGAGCCGGCAAAGGCGATTGCAGAGATCAAGGCACAACGGAGAAACCAATATTTAGGGTTAAATCAGTTCTACACTTCCGGAATCCTTAACACCGATGATACCTACTACGATACCGGTGCAGCGGCTCCCAACGTGACCGATGCCCATTTCCAGTTGCCTTTCCCGGACACCGACCTGACAATGAATCCCAACCTGTTGTTGGATCCGGTAGAGTTTGACCTCTCGACCATTCAATATTAACCCAGAAGAGATTTAACAATATGAAAAAGATAGTTACAGAAAAAACGGGATGGTCACTGCTGCTGCTGATCGCCCTCTTCACTTTCGGTATACAGTCGTGCGACGACAATCCAGACAAATTTGAGCTGACCGAAGGTATACCTGAGGTATTCTA
>JAAYGM010000029.1 GCA_012727735.1 Bacteroidales bacterium
CGTTCGATGATGATGCCCATGTCCCGCAGGCGGCCGGTGAAGTTTCGCTTCGTCACCGCGTGGCAGCCCGCCCCCAGGCAGTAGGAACGGTAGGCCGCATAGAGATCGCCCACCGCGAGATGCCGGTCCGTCGACACACCGTACCGCTCCTCCTGCATGAAGAGCGCCACGCTGTTGGTCTCCTCCCGGTAGCTCTGCAGCTGCAGCTCCACCCCCTCGCTGTGGGTGAACCCCCGCTGCTGCAGCAGCCGCTGCAGGCCCTCCAGCACCCTGTTCAGCACCCCCGGCAGCTCGCTGGCGATGATCTTCCCTGCCAGCCCCCTGTCCTGCTGCTCCTCCGGTATGGTCACCCCGAACGGGATAATCAGGAAGCGGCGGAAGAAAGCATGCGTATGCTCCACCATGCGCGGCAGCTCGTTGCAGTTGAAGATCAGCTTGCCGTAGTGCGACAGCGTGAACGGTTCGCCGTAGGGCAGGCGTGCATCCACCGGCTCGCCCGAGACCAGCTGCTTGAAGATCGCCGCATCCAGCCTGCCGGTCATCTCGCTGGCGTAGTTCACCAGCTTACCCCCCAGCATGGCGCGGTAGTAGCCATTCTCGTTCGTCAGGTTCTGCAGCGAGAAGTGGCTCACGTTGTCGCTCCCGCCCAGCAGCGCGTTCACGATCTCGAAGAGCACCGACTTGCCGTTCGCCCCCGTACCGTAGAGAATCAGCGTCTTCTCCAGCTTCAGCACACGCGGTTTCACGAAGAGATAACCCAGGTACTCCAGCAGCACCAGCTGCTGGCTCCGCTCCGGCAGCACCGTGTTCAGGTAGGCATCAAAGCGCGGGCAGTCCGCCCCCTCCTCATAGCCGAACGGCAGGCGGTAGGTCAGGAAATCATCCCGCTCCGGCCTCCGCAGGCGCATCTGGCTGCCCCCGATCTCGAAGGTGCCGTTCATCAGGTTGATCAGCACCTTCTCATTTTCCCGCGACGGCGGCGGCGGCGCCACCGAGAGGAACTGCTTCATCAGCTGCTCGCGGAAGAGATAGTGCCGCGCCGTGAAGCGGTCAATGCCCATGGTCTCGGCCGCGGCGCCCAGGAACGACTCCACCGCTCCCTGCTCCGTGCGGCTCCACCAGGCACCGTTGTAGAGCCAGATGCAGCCATGGTGGCTGCAGGCCCCCAGGCGCTGCTGCGCCACCGCCTCCATCACCTTCTCCACGCAGGTCACCAGGAGATGCCTGCCCGCCAGCTTCTCGTTGCTTCGGCCCAGTCCCGCCTCCTTCCGGAAATCCACCTTCGGCAGCAGCCCGCAGAGAAACGCCGGCAGCTCCGTGTGGGGCAGCACCCCCTCCGGCCTGTTCAACCGGCTTTGAAAAGCATCCAGCTCCCGCTCCAGCACCGCCATAAAACCCGGCTCGCGTGAACCACCGTCCCCCGGCTTCAGCGGCTCCGATACATTGCCGCTGACCGTTTCCATCGGTTCCGACAGACAGCCGTCACCCCTTTTCAGCGGCTCCGCCGCCCTCTGTTCAAGGCCGTTCATTCCTCCTCTCCTTTCCCTCCGTTGTAGTTCGTTTTCAGTATCTTCAGTATATCCGTCTTGCGGTAGTAATACTTCCCGTTCACCTGCGAGAAAGGCAGCATCCCGTTAATGCGCCACCGCTGCAGTGTGCGCTGAGAGACGTGCAGTTTCGTCAGCACATCCTGTGCATCAATCCAGTCCGGCCATTCAGTCCAATCAATTTCCGTCATCATCGCCTCCTTTCTTAAAAAATGAAACCACCGCCCCTCCAGGAGAAGCAGTGGTACAAAGGTAATACGGTAAAAAAAGGTGCCACCGGTTTTGCCCGTAGCAGCACCGATGGCAAATTAAGAACATTTATTATATCTTCATATCCATTAATATTTTCTCCCCAATTGCGGGGAACAATTTCGACATCACCGGATGGATGATCGTGAGATCTCTCCGCGATTTCTTGCTATGCAGGTCAAAATTGAGCGAGTTCCTGATCCGTTGTTCGCTCTTGCCCGATATTCTGGCAATGCATCTCGCCCAATTCGTTTTATGGGAATTCTCATAATTGATGTCCTGCTCCTGACAGATATAATAGAAACAGAGGATCACCTGCGAAAGCGTGAAGGCACTGCCCTTCGGCCCATCCACCGGCTCCTCACCCACTTCGCCCTCTTCCGCCGCCATCCGGCTTTCGTCACCATTGTACAGCTCCTTCGTGAGGAAATCTGTCAGCACTTTCAACTTCATCAGCATATGTTTCTCTACAATCGCCTCACGAATCTGGTCCACCAGCCTCTGCCATGTTTCCAGCTCCCTGGTGATTGCAAGTTCAGCCGGATCCCAGACCAGGTTGCTGCAGTCGGCCGGTGTCTGGTACATGTGATTGTTCTGTGTGATCATCTCCCAGGCATAAATAAACATCTCATCCCCTCTTATCATGTGCAGTACTTCCAGCCGCACAGCCCCCGCCAGAGAGGGGTCCACCTCATTCTCCCGCAGCGGTGCATTGTTGCCCGCATGGAAGCGCATATCCGCGAAGAGATAAAGGTTCAGATAGCTCTCCGTCTTTTCCCGGTCTTCGCACAAAGGGATCAGCGCATAAATTGTTCTACTCACCAACTCCAAATGAATCAGCTTACCTCTCTCTTTCTCAAGTAAATGTAGTGTAGTCGTCATGATTCAATAAAAAAAGAATTAACAATTATATATTACCCAAAATGTGACAAATATATAAAATTATTTTTATATATTTGTCTAATAATGAGCATTGTCCATCAATAACGGTCAAAAATGAAGAAAAGGAAGGAGCGCGTTCTGAGCAGGTCACGGGCTTATGCAACCTCATACCATCATCAAGCCCACTACATACCCACATCATCTCACAATGAAGCTGCACCCTTTCATGTCAGGCCGGTCATCCGCAAATCCCAAATTGGAGCAATCAATGAACCACTATAAAAACGAAACATCATGGGAACAATTGAATTATCCGCACTCGGCAAGCTCTCGGGCAGAATTGGCCCGGTGGTAGCCTATGTAACCAAAGACGGCAGGCAGCACTTCCGCACCTACACCAAGCCCGCCGATCCCTGCACCCCCCGGCAGATGGCCTGCCGCAAGAAACTCGGGCTGGTCAACAAGTCCCTCTCGCCGTTGAACAAAGTGATCAGGCGGGGTTATCCCGGCGATGCCGCGGCCTACCGCGCGCTGGTGGGCAGGGCCCTCCGTGAAGCGGTGGAGGGCGCCTACCCTCATTTCCGGTTCAACTACAGCAAGATCGCCGTCGCCCGGGGCCTGCTGCAGCTGCCCGCCAATGTACGCATGGCCTGCGACCCCGCCACCCGTGAGGCACGCTTCAGCTGGGATGTGCCGCTGGCATCGGCCACGGAGCCGGGCAGCTGTGCCGACAAGGTCGCCATCGTCACACTCCACGCCTCCCGCTACCCCGAGGTCATCACCCACCACGCCGGCCGTCGCGATGCCGGCGAGGCCGTCTTCCCGCTACCCGGGGGGTGGGAGGCGGCACAGACCCATTACTGGCTCTACCTCACCTCGCCCGATCTGCAGCAGTATTCAAACAGCCTATACCTGTGTGATTAAGCGGGTTGATCAGCTGCAGGGTGGGTCATCGGTATCGGTTATTCCGGCAGAGAAGCTGCCGGAGCGATCCGGAAGTGTTGAAATGTTACATATTCACTAATATTTCATTCATATTGCTATATTTTATGTAATTTTTTTACTTTTGTACCTGTGTGCTCATTTGTACAAGCGCATGCGTTTTTTTTCATTGTATGTTGGATTAAGGGCTCCTGTCAATCAATAAAATAGATAGATTGCTCCTTTTTGGAGAGCCTGTTATTGCGTAGTAAATATGGTATCGTTTTTCAAATGTTACTTTCTCTCCCCTAACAAGGATATCTATCGGCTTATTGCGCGTGAGTATGACTCTACGGCATTACAGGTGTACAAGCTTGCTCACGGCAAGCGCGGCCGAAACAATAAAGACTATTACTTCATAAAGAAGCTCAAGGAACACGGTGTGCTCAACGCCACTTTTTACAAGTGATTCTGGTGAGCAAAATCAAAAAAAATAGACAATGCGATAAGTATAAAAAATTTAACGAGTAATTTCATTAGGTGATGAATAATATAAAGATAAATGAGTCAGAAGAAGAACTTTCTTATTTTGAACCCCGTGTTTGTGTGATAGGACCCGGAGGGGTGGCATCAGACCTCGCCCAATTATTCAGTGCCAGGTATCAAACAATACTGTTCGATACCGACCGCGCCCATCAGCATGATATTGAAAAGATACGCCATTGCAATTTCTATGTGGTAGTCGTACCACCGCAGGAAGAGCAGAATAACCACCCTTATCCACCATCCCTTATGCAGGTATGTGAGATACTGGGGAAGGTTATTTCGGGAGGAAATATCGTGGTGTGTGAAAACACGCTTAACACCGCTGTCAACGAAGAAGCGTGCATCTCCCTCATAGAAAAGATAAGCGGCCTCACCTGTCATAACGACTTCTTTGCCGGGTGCAGTCCCGGGTGGAGCAATGTACCCAATCAGCTGCAATCGGTCGGGGAGATCATCGAACAGCGTTTCCGCACCACGCCCGAGATCGGGAAAATCGTGCATGAAATCTACTCCGCGGTCATGGCGCCGGGGGGTGAGATCGCCTCATAAGGTTTTTTTTGTAATCAAAACTTAATTTTATTTTTTAAACAATTCTCCCGCAACACTGTTTATAGCGCTGTAAAACGTAGAAACTTTCCCATCTTTTGTTTTTTAAGAAGCAAAAAAAGGAAAGTGAGGGTTTTTATCGTAATTTTGTAGGCTGAAAAAAGAACGAACTGCCATTCCCCGATGGGACAGGTAGTCACGAAGTGTGTTTGAAAGTCTCGTAATATCCTCTTCAAAATAGTTAAATTCACAATGAAACCATTCATTCCCATGCAAGTAACCCATAGTAGATTTGTTACGCTCCTGCTGCTGTTCCTGTTTGCTGCGGCCAGCCTTCTGGCACAGGTCAGCGATAGCCAGGTGATAGAGCAGCTCAGGCGATACCACGATGCCGGCATGCCGCAGGAGCAGATAGTGAAAGAGATGTTGAAAGAGGGGGTTACCCCCGCACAGCTGCAGCGCCTGCGGGAACAGTACCTCAGCCGGGAGGGTGGCGGCGCTGCTGCGATTGCCCCGGATAACAGCCTCCGGGAGGGTGTGCTGCGCGGTGAGGCGGGCCTCACGGAGAAACCCGAAGCTGCTGTAGATACAGTTCCCCCCGGGGAGAGCGTATACGGGCAGTCGCTCTTCTCGGGTCAGCACCTCACCTTCGCCCCCAACATGAACATGCCCACCCCGGCCAACTACGTGCTGGGTGCGGGCGATGAGGTGCTGATTGACATCTGGGGTAATTCTGAGCTGAACGTGCGCTACACCATCGCCCCCGACGGGCACATCACCATACCCGGGCTGGGACGGTTACAGCTGAGCGGCTTGAACGTGACACAGGCGGAGTCGCGCATCAGGAACGCCTTTTCATCGATCTACTCAGATCTGGACAAGACGTATCCGGGCACTTTCCTGGCCATCTCCGTGGGCAACGTGCGGAGCATCAGGGTGAACGTGATGGGCGAGGTGAACAGGCCGGGGACCTACACCCTCAGCGCTTTTGCCTCGGCATTTCATGCGCTCTACGCCGCGGGCGGCACCAGCCGCATAGGGAGCATCCGCAACATCCGCCTCTTCCGCGCGGGCAAGGCTGTCGCCACGGTCGACCTCTACGAGTACCTGATGAAGGGCAACAACATGGCCGACATCACCCTGCAGGATGGCGACGTGGTACTGGTAGAACCCTACGGCACCCTGGCGCAAGTGAGCGGGGAGGCAAAACGCCCCATGTGGTACGAGATGCGCGACGGCGAGACC
>JAAYGM010000030.1 GCA_012727735.1 Bacteroidales bacterium
CAGGTGATAGATTTCAAGAATAATATTATGACAAAAAAAAGGGATCACCAAAAAGTGACCCCCTGTATCTTAATGAACGAACTTTTTACATCTTCCCTCCGCCACGCATGGTGACATGTTCGATCACCGGTTTGATGTTGAAGTAGACCCGCTCCACACCAAAACGGTTTTTTCCCAGAGAGAGGTAGTTGACCTTATTCCCTTTGAGAATCTTGTCCTCTCCACCGAAAGAGAATCCCATGAATGGGAGGATATCATATTCGTGCGCCACTTTGATCACATAATAGGGTGTATTCTCCGTCATCCCGTCGCCGGTGCCGACAATGGCATCCTGAACAATGCGTCTTTTACGGGCTGCCTTTTTGTACTCCACGGTGTTGTTCTGCTGCGCATATACCAGCAGTTTGGCATTGAGTGCACGTAGATTGAAGGGATCCTCCTGCAGGAGCGCATCGGAATACGCCAGGATATGGCTGTAATCCTCTGCTGTAAAAGATTTTTTTGTCAACGCTTTTGCAAGCAGGTTATTGTAGGAGGAGGTGTCTGTGGGAACATAACCTGCCTGATATATATAACCGAAGTAGAGATGCCGCCCTTCTTCCGGTGTCATGTTTGCATCACTGTTGAGGTATTTTTCCAGTAAATTGGGATAGTAAAAGGAGGATGCAGGTTCTTTCACATCTCTTCTGATCTGATCGAAGTCAGGAGCCTTGAAGAACGCATCTTCCTGCGAGAATGCAGAGAGGAACAGAGATGTGAAGAGCGTGAGAAGAATGGTAAATTTTTTCATATGATTAATTTTTTATCAAATGTATTTTCTTATTTTGGTTTTAACAACTATATATCACTAAGAAAACTTAATTGAATAATCCGGTTACCCGGGAGCAATTACTGTTTCCCGGAGACAGTCATCTCTTTGTCTATCTTCGTTACCAGCCCTTGCAGCACACTACCGGGCCCCAGCTCCACAAATTCGGTGGCTCCGTCGGCAATCATGTTCTCAACCGAATGGGTCCATTTCACGGGGGAGGTAAGCTGTGCGATGAGATTCCTTTTGATGGTGCCCGGGTCGGTCTCACCCATGGTGGAGACGTTCTGATAAACGGGACAGTGAGGTGTTGATATCTCGGTAGCCTCAATCGCTGCCATCAGCTCTACCCTTGCCGGTTCCATGAGATGGGAGTGAAATGCACCACCCACCTTTAGCGGCAGCGCTCGTTTAGCCCCTGCCTCTTTCATCAGCTCGCATGCTCTCTCTACTCCGGTGGTGCTGCCTGAGATCACTATCTGCCCCGGACAGTTGTAGTTGGCCGGCACCACTATATCGTCAATGGCTGCACAGATTTCTTCCACTTTTTCGTCCGGCATTCCTAAAACAGCAGCCATGGTGGATGGTTCAGCTTCACACGCTTTCTGCATTGCCAGTGCGCGCTTGTAGACCAGCTTCAGTCCGTCTTCGAACGACAAGGCATCAGCAGCCACCAGGGCAGAGAACTCTCCCAGCGAATGACCGGCTGTCATATCGGGTTTGAATTCTTCCCCAAGCGTTTTAGCAAGAATCACAGAGTGCAGGAAGATGGCCGGTTGAGTAACGTTTGTCTGACGGAGATCTTCATCGGTACCGTTGAACATAAGATCTGTGATCCGGAACCCCAGAATCTCATTTGCCTTCTCAAACAGCTCTTTCGCTAATGGTGATGTTTCGTATAACTCTTTGCCCATACCTACAAACTGTGCGCCCTGACCGGGGAAAACATATGCTTTTTTCATTATTGTCAAATTTAATTTTTCTTTCAGATAATATCTACAAAGACTTAAACAGGTTAAGCCCTGTTCTGTTCAAAGTCACTATTCCGTTTTTAGTTTTTTTACTTTTGCGTTTCCAGTCGGTGACCGCTGAAAGCTGATATCTGATCGTTAAAGCCCTGTCCGCAGAATGCATCATCAACCCAGCCAAAAAAAACAGACTGCTGACCGCTGAAAGCTAAACCCAAAACCGCTGCTCTTAACAATCTTCAACCTAAAACACTGACAACTGACAACTATTTACTTTTTTCCCGGATCTCCACACGGCGTATTTTCCCGCTGATGGTTTTCGGCAGTTCGCTCACGAACTCAATGATGCGCGGATATTTGTAGGGTGCCGTCACATTCTTCACGTGCTGCTGTATCTCTTTGGCCAGTGCGTCACCGGCTTTTGTCCTGTACTCTTCTGCCAGGACGATGGTGGCTTTGATCACCTGTCCGCGTATCTCATCGGGCACACCGGTGATGGCACATTCAACCACGGCGGGATGCGTCATCACGGCGCTCTCCACCTCGAACGGGCCGATACGGTAGCCGGAGCTCTTGATCACATCATCGGTACGTCCCACAAACCAGTAGTACCCTTCCTCATCACGCCAGGCCATGTCGCCGGTATGATAGAGGTTGTGGGCATAGACCTGCCGGGTGAGTGCTTCATCCCTGTAATAACCCATGAACAGTGCCAGCGGACGTTTTTCGTTGGTGTAGAAGACGATCTCCCCCTGCTCGCCGTCTTCGGCAGAACGGCCGTCGTGGGTGAGCAGATCCATCTTGTAGAGCGGGTTGGGCAGACCCATCGATCCGGGTTTGGGCTCTAGCCAGGGGTAGGTGATGATGGTGGGTGCCGTCTCTGTCTGACCGAACGCTTCCATCATCTTGATGCCGGTCTGTTTATAGAAAGTCTCGAAGACCGAAGGGTTGAGCGCCTCGCCTGCCGTGGTACAGTACTCCAGTGCCGAGAGATCGTATTTGCTCAGATCTTCACGGATCAGAAAGCGAAAGATGGTGGGAGGGGCACAGAAGGAGGTAACCTTGTAGTCGGCGATCATGCGTAGCATATCTTCCGGGATGAAGCGTCCCTCGAAATCATAGACAAAGACTGTTGCACCCACGATCCACTGGCCGTAGAGCTTACCCCATACAGCTTTCGCCCAGCCTGTGTCGGCCACGGTGAGGTGGATACTGTTCTCATGCAGGTTGTGCCAGTATTTTGCCGTGGTGATATGACCGAGAGGGTAGGTGAAGTCGTGGATAACCATCTTGGGTTGACCGGTGGTCCCGGAGGTGAAGTAGAGGATCATGATATCTTCGTTCACGTTGACCCTCTCCGGCTTCACAAAGGGAGCGGCCTCATCCACTCCCTTGTGGAAATCGATCCATCCTTCAGGGCTCTTTTCTCCCACCATGATACGTTGTTTTACCGATGGCGATTTGGCCATGGCCAGATTCACATGTGTAGTGAGATGATCGTCTTCGGTAGCTATGATGGCTTTGATATCTGCCGCGTTATTGCGGTAGATGATATCCTTGTCGGTCAGCAGATGGGTGGCCGGTATGGCGATGGCTCCGATCTTATGCAGTGCCAGTATGGTCTGCCAGAACTCGATGCTCCGCTTGAGGATCAGCATCACCTTGTCTCGTTTCCCGATGCCGGCTGACTGGAAGAAGGACGCTGTCTTGTCTGAAAGCGTCTTCAGCTCTCCGAAGGAGAGGTCGCGATGGGCTCCCTTATCGTTGGTCCAGCAGAGCGCCCGTTTGTCCGGATCTGTTTTTGCCCACTCATCCACTATATCGTAGGCGAAATTGAAGTTTTCGGGAACGGTGATTTCGTAATTATCAATAAAATCCTGATGGGATTCGAACAGCGTTCTCTTTACAAATTTTTCTATCATGACAACCTATGCTTAAAAACGATCTTATTTCAGGGATATAAAATGACGGCAAGAAATTTCACCGGCTTGTCGTTGAGCGCCTTCATCCCGTGTGGAAGCGATGAGTCGAAGTAGATGCTGTCTCCATCGCCGAGGATAAGCTCCCTGCCGTTGATGTTGAGCGCCATGCTCCCCTCCAGGATCATGTTGAACTCCTGTCCCGCGTGGATGCTCTGGAAGAAATCGGTCTCCATCGGCTTGGGTTCAACCGTCACCACGAATACCTCGGCGACATTATTGGTGAAGCCGGATGTGAGCGATTGATACTTGTAGGCCGACACCCTCTCCACGCTCACACCTTTATCTTTCCGTGTGATATAGTAGGAGTTCATCTTTGGTTCTGTGCCGAACATGAGCGTGGCCAGATCCACGTTAAACTCCCTTTCTATACGCTGCAGGAAGGAGAGGGAGATATCTCTGTCTCCCGCTTCATATTGCAGGTAGTCTTCCAGGTCAACCTCCAGCTTGTGTGCCATCTCTTCGGGAGAGAAATCGAGTGCATCTCTTAACCCTTTTATCCGATCACCAATTTGTGTTAAGTCTGTCGCCATTTTTTTTGGTTTTATTAGATCTTTATTGAACTACAAAGATATCAGTTTTTTTTAAACAAACAGATAGAGGCTCATGGCCATCACTGCCATACCTACCACCAGCCCTATAATGGAGAGGTGGTGCTTGCCATATTTCTCGGCACTGGGCAGCAGCTCATCGAGCGATATATAGATCATGATACCTGCCACAGCCGAGAGGATGAATGCATCGAGCTCCGGCGACCAGTAAGGGAGTAGGAACCAGAATGCGATCAGTGCACCCACCGGCTCCGCGAGTCCCGACGCAAAGGAGAGCCAGAAAGCTTTTTTCTTGCTTCCCGTGGCGTGATAGATGGGTACCGCTACGGCAATACCCTCAGGGATATTGTGTATGGCGATGGCTGCCGTGATGGGGATGGCCACCTCGAGGGAGGTGAGCGCCGACATGAAGGTGGCAATGCCCTCGGGGAAGTTATGGATGGCGATGGTAATAGCGGTGATGATGCCTGTCTGTTTCAATTTGTAATTGGTACGCATCTCCTCCACGCCATGCATCTCGTGCGGGTTTCTCGATTCGGGAACAAGGAAGTCGATCAGTGCGATCAGTGCGATCCCCCCGAAAAAGCCCAGGATAAGGTACAACATCCCTGTTTTTTCTCCGTAGATCTCAGTGAACGAGCCGAGTGACCGTGGAATCATCTCCATGAATGAGACGTAGATCATGACCCCGGCGGAGAGCCCCAGCGCGAGGCTGAGGAAGTTGGTGTTGGTCCGTTTGGCCACGAACGCGATGAGGCTGCCTATCCCTGTGGAGAGGCCGGCAAAGAGCGTGAGCAGGAAAGCAATGATGATTGTCTGATTGTCCATTAGTTGCCTTTTATGATAGATTCCATTATCTCCTGATGTATCACCCCGTTGGAGGCTACCAGCTCTTTCCCGAAAATAAAGTTGTCCCTTCCTGAGAAATCGGTGCATCGGCCTCCCGCACATTGCAGGATGAATGTCCCTGCTGCCACATCCCAGGGTGACAAGCCCGAGTGGAAGTAGGTGTCGCTGACACCTGCTGCCACATAACAGATCTCAAGGGCAGCTGATCCTTTGATGCGGAAGCTGCACCGGCGGAATTGTTTCATCGCATTCCTCAGTATCTCCTCACCCTTGTCGTCCAGGCTGTAGGGAATACCGAATCCGATGTAGGCGTTCTCCAGTGCTGACTGTGTGCTGAGTGTCAATGGTGCGTCGTTGAGAAAAGCCCTGCCCCTGGCAGTGGCGTAGTACATCTGGTCGGGCATGGGATCATATACAACCCCCAGGATGATCTCTTTCTCCTTCATCAGGGCGATGCTCACCGAGAAGGGTGTGTCGCCATGCACGAAGTTGGTGGTACCATCGAGCGGGTCGATGATCCATGTATAGGCTTTGATCTCATTTTCCACGGTTTCCTCTTCGGTGAGGAAGCCGGCTTCGGGCAACAGCTTCTTGAGTCCTTCCACCAGTCGTTTCTCCGCTTCTTTGTCGATGTAGGTCACATAGTCACGTGTGCCCTTCATCTCAATATCTCTCTTTCTCAGCTCACGCTGCTCCTCCCTCAGGTATTCTCCCACAGCGCGTGCGAGGATCTTCACCCCGCTGATCAATTTTTCCGGATCCATATTATTCAATGGTGCAATCTTCGTTAATATCATATGGCTCTATTTATCGGGAAACATGGAATCCCACCAGCGTGCATCTTCTTTCAGCCATTTGGCGAACCAGGCGTAGATGGTGTTGTTCCATGCGATACGCTTGTCGTAGTCGTAGATAGCATGATTCTCACCCTCCACCTGAATGAATTCCACCGGCTTGTTCAACAGCTTCAGGGCTGTATACATCTGAATACTCTCGCCGATGGGTACGTTGGTGTCGGCAGTGCCGTGCAGCAGCAGCAGCGGTGTCTCTATCTTATCGGCATGGAAAAGGGGGCTCTGTTGTACATAGAGCTGCGGGTTGTTCCAGGGATAGCTGCCTGCGCTGGCACCTGCGCTGTATGAATAACCCCAGTATCCTTCACCCCAGTAGCTGGTGATGTTGCTTATGCCGGCGTGGGAGACCGAGGCGGAGAAGAGGTCTGTTTGGGTGATGAGGTATTGAGTCATGAACCCACCGTAGGATGCACCTATATTGCCGATTTTTGTTCCATCCACAAATGGATGGGCAGCAACGAACGCTTTCACCCCTTCGATGATCTCTTCTGCCGTCTGCTCACCCCAGGCATTCACGTGGCGGGCAGAGAAATCCTGACCGTAGCCTGTGGTGCCGCTTGGTTGCAGTGTGTAGACGACATAATCCTGTGCAGCGTATACATGCAGCGGATAGGTGCTTTCGAAGATACGTGTGGTGGGGCTTGTGCCGCCGTAATAATAGACGATGAGCGGATATTTCCTGTCCGGATCGAAGTTGGGCGGCAGATAATAGCGTCCCTCAATCTCATCACCGAAGGAGCTTTTGAAATTCCAGTCCTTCACCTCTCCGAGGTTGAGCTTACTCAGCCTCTCGGCATAGGGGTCGGAGATTAGCGTGGACTCCAGTGTCTTCAGGTTGAGCAGATAGCTCCTGTTGGAGTTGGATGTGCTCACACCGGTATAGGTTGCCCACCGGGCGTTTTCGGCAATACTGAACGATCGGATCACATCTTCTTTGAGCGGCAGTCTCTCAAACTTCTTCGTTCGCGGTGAGTAGCGGTACATGCTGGCGCGGTCACCATCTTCCACGCGATAGTAAATGAAATGATCCAGCGGGTTCCACTCCTGGGCGCTGATGGTTGGATCGAAATGCTTTGTCACCGGATCCACTCTTTTACTCTCCAGGTCCATGATGTATGATTGAGTGTCGTAGCTGTTGGCGATCTGACCCTCTTTGATATTGAGTCCGATACCGTTGAATGCCTCGGGAGCGCCATGGATAAGAAGTTGCTTTCCATCGGGGGAGAACTGTGCGGAGTAAGTATAGCGCTGATCCTTCCAGATGGTGTCTGTCTCCATTGTCTCCAGGTTCAGCAGATAGAGCGAGCTTTTGCGGAAAGGGCGTTCGGCAAGATCTTCTTCTGAAGTGGAGAAAAGCAGTTGTTTCACATCGTCGGTTACATCGTTGAGCGAGGCTGTCTGTCTGCCGAACGTGAGTTGCTGCGTGAGTCCCGTGTCGAAGTAGTAACGATAAAGGAAGTAGCGGTCGCGGTAATGCGACTGGCGGTCGTCGATGCCGATAAGGCGTTTGAGCCCACCGGGACTGCTGAGGGTGATGGTCTCTTTGGATGAGAAGAACATCGATTGCTCATCCGGAGCGATATAGAAGTTCTCTTTCGGCAGGTTCTCCGCGACAATGGTTGTTTTCACTGTCAGCGGATCCATGGTGTAGAGTGTTCTGCCCTCTTCACTGTCGGTCACATAATAGAGGAGGTCTGTTTTCGGCATCCAGCTCAGCTGTGAACGGCTTACCGGTTCGGAGAAGATGGTTCTGTTCTGTTTTGTGTCGTAGATCTCCGTGTAGTTGCGGTTGCTGCCTCCCGGAAGTGTTTCGCGAAGGCTTAACAACAGGAATCGCCCGCCGGGAGAGATGGATGCGTTGTTTACACGTGTTCCCTCCACAATATCTTTGATGTTGATGCGCCGTTCATTGATGTTGTTGAATGCGTAGGTCAGCAGTGAGTCTGCCTCGTCGGCTTTCAGTTCTATCTTCACCGCGGGATCAGTCATGCTTTCTGCGGAGGTAAGCATCTTGATCACCACGCGGGCATTGTTGGTGAAGCCGTTCAGCCCGGTGTCGACCGAGCCGGCATTGTGCAGGCTGTCATTCACCTCTGTTTTGGTGGCGCGCTTCACGTTGTCAATCCAGAGCTCAAGCCTGTTGGGCGAGGTGACCGTTATTTTGCCCTTACCATAGCGGTCGGCAGAGACGTAGAAGGAGAGCAGCTGGAACGCATGCCCCTGCTCCGGCACAGGCAGGTGAAAGTAACCGGTCGTGTCGGGTGTCACTTTTGTGACAAAGCGATCATGCGCCGGAAATGAGATGGAGTAGGAGAGAAGGAGTTCCTCCGTGAAGGGGGTCTCCTTCAGGTTCACACTATCCAGCAATACCGGCTTCTGCACCGGGATGGGACCGAAAGCGTGTATCTCCTGCGGTTGTAAAGGCTGCTGTGCCTGCATGTTTAGTGTCAGTAACCCAAGTGTGGCGATGCACCAGAAAAATAATTTGTTCATATTGTTAGTTGTCAGTTATCAGTTCTCATTTTTTACAGTTCTTTGTTTGACCAGACAAAGTGATCTTTGAACATCCCTTTCAGATCGGGTTCACTGTGGAAAAAACCGAAGAGAGATGATCCTGATCCGCTCATGGAAGCGTAAACAGCTCCCAGATCGTAAAGTTGTTGTTTGATCCTGCAAATTTGGGGATATTTTTCGAAAACAGGTGGTTCAAAATCATTTTTCATTACTCCCCGCCACTCCGTCACAGGTTTTGTAACGATCTCCTTCAGCGATAGCTCCGGTTGGCGTGGAGTAATCATTGCATATGCCTCTTTTGTGTTCACAACTATATCCGGTTTGACAAGCAGTAAAAACCAGCTGCTTAAATCGAGTGTTATCGGTTCCAGTATATCTCCGATACCTGAGGCAAATGCCGGCCTGTTGTGAATGAAGAAGGGACAATCGGCTCCCAGTCTTGCGGCGAGATGCATCAGCGCTGTGTCTGAATAACGCAACCTGAAGTAATCATTAAGCATGCGAAGCATGAAGGCTGCATCTGATGAACCACCTCCCAGTCCGGCACCGGAGGGGATTTTCTTCAGCAGATGTATGTCGATGGGTGACAGCGTCTTGTTGGCGGAGATCAGCTTCAGTGCTTTGATCACCAGGTTATCCGCTTCGTTTCCCTGAATCACATCGCCTGTCTGGAAAAATCTGTAGGGGGTGGGTTGTGAGGGCTTTTCGTCCGATCCGATATCCCGGGTATCTGAGGCAAGGCCTGTGGTCGCGGGTGTCACCTCCGGGTGGGCGGGTACAATCTCCAACGCCTCTCTTAATCCGATCGGATAGAAAACTGTTTCAATATTGTGATACCCATCCTCTCTGCGTGAGACGATCTGAAGGCCTAAATTTATTTTCGCATTGGGAAAACAGATCATATGATGTTATTTTGTGCAAAGATAAAGAATTTATCTGTAAGATACTTCTGTTACCTTTTGTCTGTGGCATGTCTCAGTCATCCTCCTTTTCATAAGAGACAAGTAGCTACAGCTCGAATGCTGCACGTACACCTATCTCTTTAAACGCTGTCTTGTGGAATGAACCAAATATGCCGGCATTAAAGAACCGGTTTCCGATCCCGTATCCGAACTCAGTATAGGAGATGATTTGTGGTGTGTATAACTGACTCAGGTAGATCCTTTCCTTGTCGGCAAAGTCTGAGACGAAGGGGATGTTCTTAAGAATCAGAAAGGGCGATTCAACCATCATATGTGCCTGGATGTAGGAAGCGGAAGCATTGTATAAATTTCTGCTGAGCAGATTGAAATTGCCGCCCAGTCCGTCATTCCAGTTATCGGGGAAATTGTTTTTCGAGAAATAGACAAAATCGGCGAAATATTCAGTCTCCTGGTTGATGAACATGCCTGCTCCGAGATGATATTGAAGTGAGTTCATCAACCCGAACCGGATGTTCTGACTGATGTCGAACTCTATACGATTATACTGGGAGGTGCTGCCCAGTACATCCAGGAAACTGCGTGAGAGCTCCACCTTGAATGTGGGAAATGCAGAGCGTTCATGTATTTTCTGCCTCCCTTCGTACCGGTAATACTGCACAGGTGTCCAGCTGAGACGTATGTAGGGAGCAAATGATTTTTTCGTGCCAAACAGGTTCTCAATCGGATCTCCCACAGCTGAGATGGCACGCAGCATCAGGGGGTTGTTTTTGCTTTTACGTATGTGGTAATCAACTCCCGTTTGCAACAGGACGCCGTTTACCAGCTCGTATGTGTTGTACAGCTTGAAGTAGTAATCTTTATAATATCTCAGGGAGATGTCTTCAAATGAAAGGCCCTGATTTTTGAGACGCTCCTGTATCTGACCGACGAACAGCGAGCTGTAGGTAGGATTACCGATACCGACAGAGAAGGAGGCCGTGCCCAGGTGAAAGGGTTCATAATTCCATGAGGTGGTGAGATCGGTGAAAAACTCCTTCCTGCGGAACATATACCCGGCAAATGCACCAACTTTTAATGAACGATTCCGATGCAGATCGATATTAAACGATAATCTCTGACGGTAGGTGACGCCATCACGAGAGCTATAGCCCAGCATCAGGGGATTCAACAATCCGGAATAGCCTATTCTCGTTGATTTGTACTTGTAGCTGGAATTGACGACCATGCGTTGTGCCATCTGTTGTGCTATCCTGGAGCTGTTAAGGGAATCACTCACTATTTTTTGTGAATCCTTCTCTGTTTGCTGCTGCGCATGTCTGGTGATGACATCTCTCTCTCTCTCCTGAAGTGGTATTGGTCTACGCTCATCCCAGAAGAGTGTGTCACTGTGTACTGGTACAGCATCAAGCCGTACCTTATAAGTGTCGCTGATATTGAGGGACCTCTCCGGCTCCACGTTCTGACGCAGATGGATCTCCTTGTAGGTGACATTGGCCAGATGCCTGCTTGCAAGTATATTCCCCAGGTAGGCAGCCGTCTGATAGATTGTGAAGCTGACTGGCAGGTAATTGGTGATCCACTCATCACCCATCGTCATCTCAAAAGAGAAGTCTGCAAATATATCCATTCCCTCCCCCTTGAAAAAAATAACACGCCATGTCCCTTTCTCTACGATGAAATAACCCTTGAGTAATTTCGTGTTTTCGTAGATTGGAGAGAAATGTATATTGTAGTAGGTTTTATTGTTTTCGGTGATAGTCTGGTACAATGTATACCGATAGTACCTGGATGTGTTGAAGCGGATGGGCATGAAGAAACTCTCATCATTGGTTGTTTCACCGTAGATGTTGATGTTCAGGAGTTTAAAAGGGATCATGTCGATGTCTTTTCTGCCGGTGAGTGTGCCTGTGACATGGCGGATATCCTGCACATAACTCTTGGGATATTCAAACCGGAAATCGCTGATGGTTTCAATCACTGCCGCATCATTGTCGGGGTCATGCAGCACGAAATTAGGAATAAGGTGAGTGTACCTGTAGAAGAAGTTCTTTCTTACCGTCTCCACATAGGAACGTGTATAGACCTCCGCTGTGTAGTTTTCAATCAGATCGTTGTATTTTTCAGCAGCGTTCATCGCCCTCTTCATAATCGTATCTATCGGCAGGGAGGATTCCCCGGCGATAACGTTGAAGGCGACTACAAACAGTAATATTATTTGTATGATGAGACGTTTGATCATGCTTGTTTCATTCCAATATACAAACTTACACTATTTTTGATTCATAGGAAATCAGTGTTAAAGAGAATATACCTGTTTAACGTAAGTTTTCCACAGTGGTATTTATATTTTATTGATTCGTGAATATAGAAAATTTATTTCATTTTAATTACACTTCGAAAAGAAAATAGTTATATTTGTGTTTTAGAACATAGTTCTATAACAGTCATGCTTGGGAAAAATAAAGTAGTAACAGAATTATCATCTTCATTACCAGAGATATGGAGGATGTTGACAGACGTTGAGCGCGACCAGTTGCGTCACAATGCCCGTATACTTCATTTTAAAAAGAATGAATTGATCTATCTTGAAGATGAGAATCCAAGGGGGCTGATGTGCCTTTTTAAAGGAAAGGTGAAGATTTATAAAAGCGGTGTGGGTGGCAGGAGTCAGATTATCAGGATCATACGTCCCGTGCAATATTTTGGTTACAGGGCTTATTTTGCCCGTGAACCTTATGTGACTGCTGCGTCTGCCTTCGAGGCCTGTACTGTCTGTATGATCCCCATGGAGCTGATTGAGCAGTTCCTGCGCAATAACGGTGATCTGGCACTTTTCTTCATTCAAATGCTATCGGTTGACCTTGGCATAGCCGACCAGAGGGTCGTTAATTTAACGCAGAAGCATGTGCGCGGGCGACTGGCCGAATCGCTGATCTTTCTTAAAGAGAGCTACGGCCTGGAAGAAGACGGCGCAACCATCAACATCTATCTTGCTCGGGAGGATCTGGCGAATCTTTCCAATATGACCACATCCAACGCGATCCGAACGCTTTCAAACTTCGTGAATGAACACATTATTTCCATTGACGGCAGAAAAATAAAAATAATTGATGAAGAACGGCTTCGTAAGATCAGCCGCATCGGGTAGATCGCTTATTCTACTTAAATTTCGTTTTTATTTTTCATTTTCGAAACTACTGTCTAACTTTGTACACCAATTGAAAAAGAAAGAATGATTCGAAAAATTGCCCGTTCCATACTCACCTCCTATAACAAACCAGTGGAACGATTTGTGGAAGATCCGCACGGTACACAGCAAAGAACGCTGAATTACCTGCTCCGGCACGGGCAAAACACGCTTTATGGAAAAGAAAATCACTTTCCATCGATTAAAGATGACCGGGATTTCCGTGCAAAGCTGCCCGTGATCTCCTATGAGGATTTACGCCCCTATCTTGATAGGATTATTACAGGCAGGCAGGATAATGTGCTCTGGGATACACCCGTGCAATGGTTTGCCATGTCATCGGGGACAACGGAAGACAGGAGCAAGTATATTCCGGTCACCAGAGAGTCGTTGTTCAACGGTAACTACCGTGCCGGTTATCACATGCTCGGGATGTATGCAGTACATTATCCCGACACCTCTTTCATTCTGGGAAAAACGCTTGTACTGGGAGGTAGTCAGCAGATTAACCGCATTGGTGACGGTATTTATACCGGAGATATATCGGCTATCCTGATGAAGAACCTGCCGGCAGTGGTGAAGCGAAGAAGGACACCCGAGAGCATTGCCTTGATGCCGGACTGGGAGGAGAAATTGCAGAGACTGGCAGATTATGCCATTGAAACAGACATTCGTTCTTTTGTGGGGGTGCCTTCATGGATGCTGGTGCTGTTGAAGAAGATAGTGGAGGAGCGGGGGAAATCGGTCTCTGACATATGGCCTCACCTGGAGGTGTTCTTTCACGGGGGGGTAAGCTTTCTTCCGTTTCAGGAACAGTATGAAAAGCTGATTCCCTCAGAAAGGATGCGCTACTGGGAGACCTACAACGCCTCTGAAGGTTTCTTCGGTGTGCAGTATGCCCCGGACTCCAAAGATATGCTGTTGCTGCTTGACAACGAGGTCTATTATGAGTTCATCCCCTCCGGAGCATGGGACGACGAGCACCCGGAAACCGTTCCCTTGAGCGGGGTGGAGAAGGGCAGGCAATATGCGATGGTGATCACTACCAGTGGTGGTTTATGGCGTTATAAAATAGGTGACACCATTGAGTTCACCTCTACCGATCCCTATCTGTTTAAACTGACAGGACGTACCAAGCAATTTATCAACGCCTTTGGTGAGGAGCTGATCGTGGACAATGCCGACAGGGCAATAGGAGAGGCTTGTCGTGCCACAGGGGCGAAGATCATTGAATTTACCGCTGCACCGATTTATTTTGGTGATGAAAACAACGGAGCGCATGAGTGGTTGATTGAATTTGAAACGGATCCATCTGATATGACCCTGTTCATTCGTACACTGGATGAGAGCCTTCAGAAAATCAATTCCGACTACGAGGCAAAACGCTCCTATAACCTTTCGCTCAATCTTCCTGTAGTGAAAGCTGTGGGGAGAGGCGTTTTCTATGAATGGATGAAACAGAGAGAGAAAGTCGGGGGACAGAACAAAGTGCCGAAGCTTTCCAATGACAGGAGATACGTGGAAAGCATACTGGACTTTATTGCTACGAAATACTAAAATAGAATAAAATCAGGTTAGGGTTGTCCAAAAATGAGAAAGATTGCGTAAATTTGCACCCTTAAACCGACTTGTAAAGTGATGAGAATAAAACCAATCTATTTTTTGCTACTCATTTTCGTGTTTAGTTCCTGTAACGAGTACAACAAAATTCTTAAAAGTACCGACAGAGACTTGAAATATACCTACGCGAAAAAGTATTTCGAAGAAGGGAAATACAGTCGGTCCATTACACTCCTTGAGGGACTGGTGACCTATATGAAGGGAACCGCACAGGCCGAAGAGTCTTTGTACCTGCTGGCACAGAGCCATTACAACTCCAGGGATTACTACTCTGCCACGGAGGTCTTCACCACCTATTACAACACCTACCCCAACGGAGAGTATGCCGAGCCTGCCCTGTTTTACTCTGCTTACGGGATGTACCTGGACTCACCCGATCCACGACTGGATCAGTCAAAGACCTATACTGCGATTGTGGAGTTTCAGAAATATATTGAGCGTTATCCGCAGACAGAACGTGCCGAACAGGCGAAAAATTACCTGTTCGAACTGCAGGAGAAGCTGGCTTACAAAGAACTGCTGGCTGCCCGGCTCTATCTGGACCTGGGGAATTACATGGGTAATAACTACGAGTCGGCTGTGATCACTGCCCGTGAAGCAATGAAAAGCTATCCCTATTCAATGTATGTGGAAGATTATCAAATCACCATTCTTCGCGCCCGTTACGAATATGCACTGCGCAGTACTATTCTCACACAGCCGGAACGCTATCGTATGGTGGTAGATGAGTACTTCAATTACAAGAACTCCTTCCCTGAGGGTAAGTACAGTAGTGAAGCCGATCGGTATTACAAGGAGGCACAGGAAAAAATTGAGGTGTTGCCCACTAATTAATCAACAGAAAACAATTAATTTACATAATAAAATGGATTACAGAAAAATTGCTGCCAGCTCGAACACGGAGACACGTGATGTGATGAAGTTATCAGAACCCGTTGGAAATGTGTATGAAATGGTTCGTATAATCAGCAAAAGAGCCAATCAGTTGTCGATAGAGATGAAACAGGACCTGGATACCAAACTGCAGGAATTCGCTTCCTACAGCGATAACCTGGAAGAGGTGTTCGAAAATCATGAGCAGATAGAGATTTCACGTTTCTACGAAAAACTGCCCAAACCATCTCTTCTGGCGATTGAAGAGTGGAAAGAGGAGGATATTTATTACCGCAATCCCACCAGGGAGAAAGAGCTGTTCTAAGGGTATGTTGCAACGGATTCAAACGCTCTTTTTGTTATTAGCTGCCGCAGCGATGCTTGTTGCTTCGGTAACGCCGCTGGCTGTTTTCATCTATAACAGTGATGAGGTGCTGTTCGAGGCAATGGGGATTTATCTGAACGGTACACTCAACGATGTTACCTGGGGATTATTCGTTATAGGAATGATCGGTACAGTGGTTGCATTGATTACTGTGTTCCTCTACAAAAAACGAATGTTACAGATAAGGCTCTCAATATTCAATATCGTGATTATGGTTGGCTTTTACCTCTACTTCGGGTTTATTTTGTATAAAATATATCCGGTAGAGCATCTTCAGTTTCAGAAGGTGGGTATAGGTGCTATCATGCCGGTGATTGCTATTATTCTGACTGCGCTTGCTATCAGGAATATAGGGGCCGATGAAGCGCTGGTGAGATCATTGCAGAGGCTGAGAAGATAGAAATATAATTGAATATACTTAAAGAGGCTGTCTCATGTAATTATGAGACAGCCTCTTTTTTTTGTGTCACCTGCGACTGCAACAGATCTCTTATAAAGAATTAAGCAGCTGCTCCAATCATATGGGGCAGCTGCTTAATTGTGACCGGCTGTTTATGACCGGCATCGGTTTTTCAGAAAGA
>JAAYGM010000031.1 GCA_012727735.1 Bacteroidales bacterium
AGTTAAGGGCAAAAACTTAAATTTGTAATTGCATAAACAAAGAAAGTTCAACCCTTAAAACTGTCAGAAATGAATTCAGAAGCGAAGTTAATGAAAAACAAGTTAGGGCTGCTCAAATTAGCAGAAGAAATCGTAAGATTCGACGGAGTCAATTAGGTAATGTCTCTCAGGCATGCAAGTATTTAGGATACAGCCGGGATACTTTCTACCGATACAGGGAACTGGTGGAAACCGGCGGTGAATTAGCTCTCAAAGAGATTAGCAGACGCAAGCCCATCATCAAGAATCGTATTGAACAGGAGATTGAGGATCGCGTGATCTCATTTGCAACAGATAATCCTGCTTTTGGTCAGGTCCGTGTTTCCAACGAGCTGAAAAAGGAAGGTGTTTTTGTATCACCATCAGGAGTTCGAAGTATTTGGTTAAGAAATGACCTGGAAACATTCCGCAAGCGACTGAAAGCGTTGGAAGCAAAGGTTGCCCAGGAAGGAATCGTACTCACTGAATCTCAGGTTGTCGCTTTGGAGAAGGCCAAAGAGGAAAAAGTAGCCAAAGGTGAAATCGATACCTATCATCCCGGTTATCTTGGAGCCCAGGATACATATTATGTAGGTAACATCAAAGGCGTGGGACGTATTTATCAGCAGACATTTATTGATACGTACACAAAGGTGGCCACTGTTAAACTTTATGACCGGAAAGTGGCTCTTGTCGCTGCAGATATGCTGAATGACCGGGTGCTCCCTCTTTATGACCAGTACGGGATCCCATTGATGCGAGTGCTCACAGATAGAGGAACCGAATATTGTGGTGCAAGAGAGCATCACGAATATCAACTCTACCTGGCGATTGAGGATATCGATCACACGAAGACAAAAGCCAGAAGTCCACAAGCAAACGGTATCTGTGAACGTTTTCACCGGACAATGCAGGAAGAGTTTTATGCGACTGCATTCCGGAAGAAAATATACAGAACGATCGAGGAATTACAAAACGATGTGGATATCTGGTTGAAGTACTATAACAACGAGAGACCTCATTCAGGTAAATATTGCTACGGTAAACCCCGATGCAAACCTGGAATGACAGTCTGCATCTGACAAAAGAGAAATTATTGGATACTCTGAATCAAAATTTTGTATCTTTGACTCCGTCGGATGAAGAGAAAACAGGCGCTGATGGAGAGCAACTTGTCAGAAATATTCCGACTGGCTGGAATGGCCGAGGGGGTGAAAATACCCCCTCTTACCACCTTTCCATTCCGGTCAGCGATGTCTTAGAAAACTCAAATCCATAAATTAAAAAATGCCCACTGTCAGATCAAATCTGAACTATTACAAATTACTATAACAATGAAAGGATAAAAAACAGGTTAAATGGAAAGAGCCCGGTGCAATACCGAGCTCTATTACAAGAATCTTAATTTATAATCTTGTCCAACTTTTTGGGGTCACTACATTATGATGAGATGGCCTTTTTCTGTTTTCTAAACCAAGAAATGATAAAGGGATAACAGTCCAGGTATAGCCAATGTCCATCGACACACACTGTTCCGCTTAGGGAATCACTCCAGAATCAGCAACTCCACCTTTCTGAAATCGATGGGGTGACTCTCGCTCTGCAGGGAAATGGTCCCCTTGTGCAGCATTTTGTCACCCCCATTCAAATCAATGAGCCGGGCAAAGGAAGCGTCGCGCTCATCAAGTTGTGGCTGGTTGTATTCTAAAACGGTATCGCCGTTCACCACATGGTACAGCACCTTGTTCCCCCTTACCTCCAGTTCGGCGGTAACCCACTCATCGCCAAAGAAGAGACCCGAGGAGGAGGTGATGCAGTGATCCAGGATCAGTTCGCCATTCATCACTATGTTGGTGCCGGGGGTACAGACGTTCATGTTGGTTCGTTCCACCAGCGAGTCGCTACCCAGCAACTGCACCTCTACCGAGGTGGGAAAATCCTGATCGAGCGTCATCGTCTCGGGACGCTGTCCGTGGACCATGATACCTGAATTGCGGTAGGCCCACCCCTCCCCGCCGGGACATTGCTCTCCCACAAAGCGATACTCCACCCGCAGCTTGTAATGCGACAGTTCATCCCGATAGAAGAGGTGCCCGAAACGTCCATCGAATTGATCATATTGATCATAGCGGACCTTGAGCAATCCATCTTCCACCCTGAAGGTATTACCGAAGTTGTCACCTGCTTCATAGCCGGTGATTTTGGGTGTCCAGCCAGTCAGATCACTTCCGTTAAACAGCGGGATCCACTCATCCTCAGCGTCCTTCTGCCGGCATGAGCTCATCAACAGCAGGATCACGACACTGCCCATCATAAAAAGACTTTTCTTCATCGTTTCAATTTTAACTGTTCTTCATTGCTTATAGGAGTCTGGACAAAGATACAAAACAATTCCGCAAAAAAACCCTCCTACGTGATGAAGCAGGGTTTCATAAATCGTTTCATGCAATAGGTCAACCTTTCAGCAAAGCATTCTCTATCGCCTCTTTAGAAAGTTTCTTCGTGCAGAAGAACCAGTCGTAACAATGCATATCTTCCTCTTTGGCTTCCATGCGCTCCTTGGCTACGCCGCAGGAGCCTGCAGTGGGAACGATCACCTCGTCACCCGGACGCCAGTCGGCCGGCAGAGCGACTCCGAATTCATCGGCTGTCTGCAAACCGAGAAGAATACGTTTCAGCTCATCGAAATTACGGCCCAATGACAGGGGATAATAAATAATTGTCCGGATTATTCCCTTGGGATCTACAAAAAAGACGGCACGCACAGCCTGCGTTGAGTTCTCATTGGGCTGTATCATTCCATACTTTTTGGCAACTTCCATCGTGATATCTTCAATCAGCGGGAAGGTAACCTCTACATCTTTCATCCCTTTGTACTCTATTTTATCCTTGATGGTACGCAGCCATGCAATATGACTGTATAAACCATCCACGGACAAACCGACCAACTGACAATTCAGCGCATCGAAATCCTTTTGCATAGAGGCAAAAGTCATGAACTCAGATGTGCAAACCGGCGTAAAATCGGCAGGATGACTAAAGAGTATTTTCCATTTTCCGAGAAAGTCTTCCGGGAAATTAATAACCCCCTGGGTTGTTTTTGCAGTAAACGAAGGCGCTTTGTCACCAATTCTTGGCATGGATTGGGTGATTTCTTGATTTGTTTCCATTTTAGTAAATTTTAATAATAAATTATTATTTGCAAAAAGTACGTTTTTATGATTATTGATGAAATTGATTAAAGATCAAATAACATGCAATATTTTGATTCGAGATACTAATTCCGGCTTTATTAGTTGGCGCGTAAAAAGCAGGTAACCCTCTTATATGATCAGACAAAACAACAATTTTCATTTTTCTTCCGAATTGATTGGTATTAACTCGTCATTGCCAAAGCTATTGCAATCCTTACAGCGTACATGGTTCTCGATACCGCCTATTAATTTATAGCAGCGTCTGCAACGAAACCACTCTTTGTCAAACTGTACATTACCACCCTCAATATGAATCATCTTTCCTTCCACCAGTGCCAGTGCAATTGTTCTACGGGCCTGTTCATAGATACGTGTCAATGTGGGACGTGAAACATTCATCCTTGCAGCAGCCTGAGCCTGGTTTAATCCTTCATAATCCAATAATCGGATGGCTTCATACTCATCATACAGCAATGATACAGAACTCAACATGCTCCTTGGAATGCCATAGGGCTTGAACCCCTGCATCAGGGGAGGATTGGATATTTTCCGGTTTTGTTTGGGACGAGGCATAATTCAATTCACAGTTAAAAAGCTGATTTTATTACTTTAAAATCCAAAGATATGAAACAATTATAAACTTATGCTCATTAACTGAAATTTTTATCTGATAAATAATTTTACGATCCCGATTGTCAGATTGCCACAATTTTAGTAGTAAAATGATTTTTTATACCATTATTTATGTTATCAAAAAAAATCGCTAAAAAAATATCGAAAAATTTGCATACTGAACATATGTTCATTATATTTGCTGCGTCACTAAAATACATCGCCGTTGAAGGCGATCTCTATCATCAACCAAGAAAAAGATCATCCAATGAAAGTAGCCATCACATCATCCGGCAAGGAGTTGACATCTCTCCCGGACAAGCGGTTTGGACGCTGTAACTGTTTTGTCATTTATGACACCGAAAGTGATTCGGTGGAGGTTGTGGATAATCCCAGCAGGGATTACAACGAGGGAGCGGGACCTGCCGCCATACAGCTGATCGCCTCGAAAGGTGCCGGAAAGATCATCACCGGACATCTGGGCGACAAGGCAGCATCGGTTGCGAAAAGGCTCGGGATTGAGATGACCCCGCTGGATGACAATCAGAGAAGTGTGGAAGAGGTGATTCAGATGATCAAACAGAACAGTTAAACAAACAGTTAAACAAAAGGAGGGTATTATGCCAGGAATGAACAGGAGAGGGCCCGAAGGAGAGGGCCCGATGAGTGGAAGAGGACGGGGACGTTGTAACCCGTCGAACAGAGGATCCAGTAATATGAATGCACCTGCAGGAGAAGGTACGAATGCTCCTTTCGGGCAGGGTGCCGGCAGAGGCATGAGGCAGCGTGCCGGCAGAGGCCAGGGTACTGGTAGAGGTATGAGCCAGGGCCAGGGTCAAGGAGAGAGAATGAGAAGAAGAGAGGGAACCGGTAGAAGAAGAATGGGATGAAGCAGGTGATCGCAATACCCCTGGAAGAGGGAAGACTCTGTCAGCACTTTGGCCATTGTCAGCAGTTTGCTATTATCGAGGCGGAGGAAGGAACCATTGTGAACGAGTATTTGGTG
>JAAYGM010000257.1 GCA_012727735.1 Bacteroidales bacterium
ACTCCTTACAGCCCCGTTTCGGAATACGGCTGATGATTGACGACCATCTCTCAGCCAAAGCAGGATACGCGTTAATGAGTCAGTATATCCATATGCTGTCGAGCAGTTCGATTAGTTTACCCACCGACTTGTGGGTGCCATCAACGAAGAAAATCCCACCCATGCGGTCGCATCAATATTCCGCAGGCCTCTATTATTCGTTAAAAAACATCGCCGACTTCTCCGTTGAGGGTTATTACAAGCAAATGAACAACCTGCTCGAATACAAAGAGGGGGCTTCATTTATGGGTATTTCCACCAACTGGGAGGAGAAGGTGAGCCTGGGTCGGGGAGAGACTTATGGCGTCGAATTACTGCTACAACGCTCTTTCGGGAACACAACAGGCTGGGTGGGATACACCTGGGCCAAGTCCGACCGTATTTTCGACCGGCCGGGGCACATGCTGAACAATGGCCGTCCTTTTCCCTCTAAGTATGATCGGCGTCATGATTTCAGTGTCACAGGCATGCACAAATTTTCAGATAAGATAGATGTTTCGGCCTCATGGGTCTTCAGCACGGGACAAGCCGTCACCTTAGGCTTTCATGAGTATGCCTCAGCCGACTCACCAAGTTACGATTATGGTATTTACCGTCCGGTGACTTATCCCTATATCAGCAGCCGGAATAACTTCCGCTATAACAACTACCACAGGTTGGATCTGGGCATCAACTTCCACAAAATAACCCGGCGGGGAAATCAGCGCACCTGGAACATCAGTCTTTATAACGCATATTGCAGAATGAATCCTTTTCATGTGTCGGTATGGAACGAAAGTTATATCGATCCGGAATCAGGAACTGAGAAAAGCAAGAGAGTGCTGAAACAAGAAACACTTTTCCCCATTATTCCATCTGTCAGTTATACCATTAAATTTTAAACTCTATGAAACAAAAGATAGTGCTTCTACTGCTATTGATTAATACCGTTTGCTGGATGTCGTGCGAGAGGGAGATTAAGTTTAAAGGAGAGATCACCGATCCGTTGCTGGTGATGAACGGTTTTCTGACACCCGACTCGATGGTGTCGGTGCATCTCTCACAAAGCAGGTTTGTGCTTGAAGGAGCAGAGGGTGGCATCCTTCCTTCTATCAGTGATGCAACCGTTACCTTGTTTGTGAACGGTTATTACACGGAACAACTTACCCATGCTGCAAAGGGATTATACATCGGAAGCTATTTCCCTAAGGAGCAGGACCATATCATGATAAAAGCAGAAGTGAACGGCTTTAAAGTGATAGAAGGCGAAACAGTGATTCCAAAGGCACCGGATGTCATCATTACCGATTCAGTGTCGTCGGTGCGATACTCAGACAAATACCACTCTTTCTACGGTGATGCAGAAAAAGAGTACCAGGACACCTACTGGAGTGCACAATTACGAATGAAATTACAAGATAGAGTAAATGAAGAGAATCATTATTTTATAAAAGGTGAAAAGTATTACTCTCTGGATGACGGAAGAATACTGCCACAGTACATTGATCTGGAGATTAAGGAGATGCTGGAACAGTTACGTCCCGGGAAGGAAGGTTATTTGGGAGATGAGCTCTTTGGTGAGGGCTCCGCCCTTACCAATAACCTGTTCAGTGATGTGGTTATTGACGGCAAAGAGCTTCAGTTCAACTTTGCCTTTTCTGAGGTGATAGAAACAAAAACCTATATCAATGGAGAGAAAGAAGAAGAACCAATGCGGGAAGCAGATATGGAAACAAACGTAATGGTGGCAGAGATGTCGAAAGATATGTATCAGTACATCATCTCGGGAAACGAAGCAGATGCAACCGATGGTAATTTCTTAGTAGAACCGGTAGTGGTGCATAGCAATATCAAAAACGGGCTGGGTATCCTGGGCTCTTACTCCTCTGTCATTGTCTCATTCCGATATAAAATGAGATACAGCACTGAGATAGATGATCCCCGCTACCCCTTGACACCATTCTATGCAGACTGATTGCCTGTTGTCCTGTGCCGGATTACCAAGTAAGAGTTCTACGATTATTTATCCTAACCTTGAGCATACCGTAGAGGGAACTGGAAAATATACCCTCATCCCTCCCGAAGGAACAGAAAGTCTTTTGGTAATTATATGGAGTAATTTTTATGAGGAAAGAAAACTGAAATCATTGTTTACAGAATATGACTTTTACTACCATGGCGAAAATCAAACAGTGAAACTATATTTTACAGAGAATAATCAGGGTGTGGAATGACAAACATTCAAGCGATGCTGGTCAATATGAACACTATATCTGTTGACCGGTAGAACGCTTCAGATATTCATAGATCGCCTGTTGTGCACGCAGGGGCGGTTGATCGTTGTATTTAAACACGTTGTTCAACTGCTCGTCAACCCATACCGCACTCTGGTTATCTTCCAACTGAATCTTGAGGATATCGATGATCTGTCGCTTGATTGATTCTTTATATATGGGGAAAGCCACTTCAATACGGCGGTGCAGGTTGCGCTCCATCCAATCGGCAGAGGTGAGATAGACCTTTTCATCACCCCCGTTAAGGAAGTACCATACCCGTGCATGCTCCAGATAGGCATCCACGATACGGGTCAGCGTGATATTCCTGCTGTAGGGCTGGTTGGGTATCAGGCAACAGATGCCACGGATGATCAGATCGATCTTCACCCCTGCCTCGCTGGCGCGGTAGAGCGCATTGATCATCCCCTTGTCCTCGAGACTGTTCATCTTTAAGACAATATACCCATCACCGCCCTGCTTCACATTTTCAATCTCCCGTTCAATCATCCCGTGAATCCCGGGAAGCATGTTGAACTGTGTCACCAGCAGATGTTTGAACTCGTGCGTGTAAGGCTTCCCCTCCAGCACGCGGAAGATCTCATCAATATCTCTGATAAATTCCTTATTGGAGGTAAGCAATCCCTTATCCGAATAGATACGGGCGGTCTTCTCGTTGAAGTTGCCGGTACCCAGATAGGCATAGCCTTTGATCGGATCAGTAGGATCATTGCTGCGCTTGCGTATGTATGCCAGCTTGGCATGAACCTTCAGGCCAGGCAGGCTGTAGATGATCTTCACACCTGCCTGTTGCATGAGCTCAGATGTGAGATAATTGTTCTCCTCATCAAAACGGGCTTTCAGCTCCACGAACACGGTCACCTTCTTGCCGTTCTTAGCCGCACTGATAAGGCTGTTGATCACGGCGGAGTTCTCCGCCACACGGTACTGCGTCACCTTAATCTCAAGCACCTTGGGGTCGAATGAAGCCTGGAGAAGAAACCGCAGCAGGTAGTCGAACGACTGATAGGGGAAATGGAGCAGCAGATCCTGTTTGCGCAGCACGCGTAAAACAGAGTTATTGGATTCCAGCTCAGGCACACGGAGCGGTTGCGGCATCTCCTGCTTCAGGGCATCACCCACGGGATTGGGCAGCTTCATCAGGTCGGAGAGATTCAGATAACGTCCCGAAGGAAGCAGCTCCTCCTCCTCAATCTCATACGCTTCACAGAGATATTTGAGGAAATAGTCGGGCATATCTTTGTCGTACTGAACCCGGGTAACGGCACCTATCTTACGCTTACGCACTTTCCGCAGTATCCGCTCGGCAATATCCTTCTGATCTTCATTCTCAAGCGAGAAATCAGCATCGCGGGAGATCTTGATGCTATAACAGTCCACAATCTCATAACCGGGAAAGACATTCTTCATATTCGCCTTGATCACATCATCAATAAACATGATGTAATAATTCCCATCATATGTAGGCAGTTCAATGAAACGGGGTATCTTCGTGTAAGGTATCTTCATGATGGCGTAGGTATACTTCAACGCAGATCCCGCTTTCTTTTTCTTCTTTATCAGGCTGACAACCTGATAAATCCTCCCATCCTGAATAAACGAATGGATATCGTCCTTCATGATGATCATCGGCTGCAGATAGGGGAAAACCTCTTCTTTGAAATACTTCTCCACGTAAGCACGATGAAAAGGCTCTACCTCATCTGTCTGATACAGGAT
>JAAYGM010000258.1 GCA_012727735.1 Bacteroidales bacterium
AAGATGCCCATTTTCCGACCGTGGAAGAGGTCGTGTCCCTTGAGCGTGAGCGAGAGACGGTCCTCGAAGAACGATTTGGTGATGCCGGCATCGACTACATATTGGTTTCGTGTAGTGCGGAAATTCTGATGGAACCCTTTTCCCTGGAAGCGGGAATCGAGGGTGACCAGTAAGCCTTTAGGCAGAGAGAAGGAGTTGTTGAACGATGCGATGGGCATGGGTCTGTTCATCTGCACCTGCTCCCCCCGTATCTCCATCTCCAGCCGCTGCGCGGTGAAACCAACGCTTGCCTGGGGACTCCAGATCCCGAATTTGGGAGATGCCGTCAGGAAAGCAGAGAGGCTGGGTATCTGCCTGATGTTGATGTTCGACAACAGTGTCACCGCCGGGTTCTCTTCCAGCTGTTCGGCCCACTGGATGATGGCATTTTTCTCCTGCTTCCAGGATACCGCCAGCTGCAGGAAACGCCAGGAACCCATCAACGAGACATCGTGCAGGGTAGTCGGCTTCAGGAAAGGGTTGCCGGTCTGCATGGTGAAGCGGTTGGCGTAGAAGACATTGCTGCCCATCTGCCAGTAGGCGGGACGAACCGTTTTTACCGAATAACTCATCTGCAGCTGCACATTGCCGATGCTGTTGCTATAGGTGAGTGCAGGGAACCACTGGGTGTAGCTCTTGCTCAACTCATCATCCCGTAGCCCGTTACGGAAATAGTCCCAGTAGACATCTTCATATCGAAGGCCGGCAGTGATCTGCCCGATGGGGGTAGTGCGACTGTACTCGGCAAAGAAGGCCAGGTTCTGATCGTGAATCTCTGTTGCAGATGAGGGAATCATCGGGTTGCTCGTCTGGTAATCATCCTCACGATGTGTACGGGTAAACTCGTTCCCCACCGAGAGGGTACCCCCCAGGAGCGGATGAGTGAGGATGGTACGGGTAGCAATCAACCGATTGTAGATCCGGTTATCGGAACGTATGATGCGGTCATCCTGCTCCTCACTGGTCTCGGTAATATTCGACCGGGTTGTCTGGATACTGCGGTAGAAATCACCATTGAAATCGACTGTCAGCTTACCAAAGGTGCCATTGTAGTAACCGTTGATCCGGTGGCGGGGTTGCAGATCCTCTTGCTGGTGGTCCTGACTCACCAACCGGTCGTAAAAGCTGCCGTTGGCATACACATCACTGATGGTGTTGGCCATATCCCTGTTCTTTCCGGGGAAGGTGGTCAGTGTGTACTTCACCCCTGCCTGCTGTTTGGGAGAGAATTCGTAGTTGATGCCGGCCACAGCGGTAAGGGGGTTGGAGAGACCATCCACCCTAAGCCGGTTCTCCTGCGTCCAGAGCGTGTCCACATAGGTGCTTTGCCTGATAATGCTCTCCTGCAGGTAGGCATACCGCTCATACTTGAGGGTGCCGAAGAGATCCCACCCGTTGTTGCGGTAGTTCACGTTGAGTTGTTGCCTCAGGTCGGTGTTCTCCGTCTGCAGGTAGGTGGAGCGGAGATCGAAACCAAAGCCATCACCCACCTTACGAACGGTATGGATGCGGATGACCGCCTTCACGGAAGCGTCGTAGCGCGCACCGGGATTGTAAACGATCTCCACCTCACGGATATCGGCCGAGCTGATCCTGTCGAGCTCTGACTCATCGCGCATCTCCCGGTTGTTGATATATATTTTTGCAGCACCCTTGCCGAAAATCTCGAAGGCACCGTCATCGCCCGTGACTGCCGGTAGACGCTTCAAAACATCATTGGCGGTACCGGCTTTACTTAACACGGTATTTTCAACAGTTGCCACCAGGGCATCACTCCGCACCCGTATCCGGGGCAGATCGCCGTTGACCACCAGCTCACCCAGCTCAGTGGTCTCCGGGGCAAGTGCAATCAGCTGGTCACTACCGGCCTGCACCACTTTTGTTTCATACCCGATAAAAGATACCTTGAGGATGGCGTCAATACTGTTATCTGAAGTGAGATCAAACTCACCCTCACTGTTGGTGATGGTACCCGCAAGTAATGTGGAATCGGGAATAGAGTATAGTGCCACATTGGCAAATTCTATGGGATTGCTCTCGGTATCGAGTACCGTGCCGCGTATCTGCGCATTGAGGGGAAATAAAATGCTCCCGAGTAGAAAGAGTAAAAGTATTTTCTGTGTCATATCAGTGTTTATTGTTGATTGGAAAATCATTCAGCAATCAGCGAAGGACTCCTTTTGCGCGCCATTGGGACACCCTGCATCGAATGCTTTTGCTTTTTATGGTGATATGACATCCTCAAGGTTCAATCGGTTACAAAAAAAATAACGCAAATAGAATCAGAAAATATAAACAGTTGAATCATTTGCGAATAAGCCACATGATACACTCTTAGTATTTATTCGGAGTAACGGATAGATGAAGCAGTGATATTTAAGTAGGGTGTATTTTACATTTGGTATAAACCTATTTCAGGACGAGACAGGGTCTTTGGCCTGTATAAAGCTTATATACCCTTATTACAGCCTCATTATAACCTTATATCAACTACATATTATAATGAGGGGAGATAAACATTAGATAAGTTAATGATATACCCGCAGACACTTTAGATTCGTGAAGGAGGGGCCCATAACAGTGTATGGTTGCACGATGAGGATGGAGTTATTGAGCAGCAATATTCCGGAGTGTTGACGGCATCAAAGCAAATCGAGCGGGCTTTTAATTTTTGACTGGGCAATGTCGGTAATATGCGTATAAATTTCGGTCGTATTCACCGATTTGTGACCGAGTAACACCTGGATATACCTGATATCCGTACCATTCTCCAGCAGATGAGTCGCAAAGCTATGTCGCAGGGTATGGGGAGTGACCTTTTTGGTGATCCCGGCTTTTGAAGCCGCATTTTTGACAATGGTCTGTACACTCTTCTCAGAGTAGGGTCCCCCACCCTGACCCTCTATCAGGTATTCCTCCGGGTGATATTCCTTGTAATAGCGTCTGAGGGAATCCAGCAACAGGGAGGACAGCATCACCACACGATCCTTCCCTCCCTTGGCATTTCTGATCAGGATAACATTGTTTTTTGAATCAATATCATTCATCTTCAGCTGAAGCAGTTCGTTCAACCGCAAACCACATCCGTATAAAAGCTGGACAATGCATTTGTGTTTCAGGTTGGTCACACAATTTATTAAACGGCTCGTCTCGCGGGAAGTCAGGTAAACCGGCAGACTTTTGTTCTTCGTGTGGGGATAGAGGTGTTTGATGTTGAGTTGGGTGTTGAACATGGAGAGATAAAACTTGTCAATCGAAGCCACGATCAATCGTTGATAGGAAGCTCCGATATGGTGCTTTTCTATCCTCCAGAACAGGTATTTCTCTATATCAGCATCTTTAACCTCCCGGGGGTGGCTATATTTCCTTTCAGCCAGTTGCAGGAATGCCCTGACTGCACTTTTGTAATTTTGAATTGAGTTGGGACTATATCGTTGTATAATCATTTTCCGCTCAAACTCGTTTATCCAACCATTAGTGTTCACGATTTTCGATTCAATTAAACATTCGTATATGCAAATATATAAATAATAATAAATAAAGCCTATATAATAGATAATCAATATGTTTTAAAATGCAATAATATCAGTATTGATATCAATATACGAATGTTATAAATTAAGTATTTACGAAAGTTGTATATTTATTGCGTAAATAACACGTTGAACTAAACCTGTCGGTAAATTAGAATAGTGATAATTTTGAAGCGTAATAACTTCAATTAATTATCATTATGAATCTAAAC